>CAZUAM010000243.1:0-9724 GCA_964618095.1 uncultured Planctomycetaceae bacterium
TCCAGGCGTATTCCCCGGCCGGGAAAACGTCGGGGCCCGTCCCCCGCGGAGACGTCATCTCCAGCGGCAACAGTCTCGTATCCGGGTAGGTGGATCCTCTGGAGCGCGGGTTGCTTCGGCGTAACCGTGGGCCGACTGGCGACGGCGTGTGGGCGAGCAAGGGCGGCTGCTCGACCGCTGCCCCGCCTTCCGGAGAGAAACAGACTTCCTCGTGCGGTGCGATTCTGGGAGCAAGCGTAGCTCGATTCCCGGCTTGCGACCGGCGAGTGTCCCGATCCTCCGCACGCCCGGCAGGCGTTCCGGCAGACTCGCCCGGCTGCCGTCCGCCTACGGAACGGGGCCTTCGATCGCCGCTCAGGGCAGATCCCGTCGGAAACAAGAGTTCTGGGCCGGACGACGACCGGGAGACCTCGCTGGCCGACGGGACCGGCTCGCTGCCCGATTTCGCCGCCGTCTGGTGCTGGTAATCTGCCCGCCGGTCAGACTTCTCACCGGCTCTCTGGCTGTCGGCCGTCCACTCCAAGGCTCGCGATGAAGTGGCACCCAACGCAACCAAGCACGCCAGAGTATGCCAAAACGGCCAAGTTGTACTCTGTTCCCGGCGGATCATCCCTGACTACCCACGAATTTGCCATCCTGCGCAAGCGGTGCTCCCCGTTATCAGACAAGATCGGCTATTTGGGGCAATTGAATAAACCGGGAATCTCAAGAATCTGCCTCGGCCATTTCTCGATATGGGGTAAGAAAGCGTCGACCAGGGGGCAGTCAGCGGCGGATAGTAGGCCGTGAGCTGCCCTACCGGCAGCCGCTTAACGCCCCCAGACCGAAATCCCCGCCCCCAAAACCCAAATCCCCGCCCTCAAACGCCAGTCTCCCAGCCCCAAGTCCTAGCGAGGCCTCCGGCCGCAACCAAACGGCGGGCAAGCCCACCCGCTAAACATTTCTATCACAACTGGTTACGTCTCACACGCGCGCACCACGAGCTTATCCCTCACCCGGAGACTCTATCCCCTCACCCCTCCTCCAGCACCGTGTCCTCATGCTCGTATCCGGGGGCGCAGCAGCAGAGGAACTTCAGCACCACGGTACCCGTATTGGTGATCTGATGGGATGCACCGGGCGGGATGGCGATCGCATCGCCGGGGCCCACCGGTCGGCTTTCTACCCCCACCCGCATCAACCCCTGCCCGCTGAGGATGTAGTAGATCTCCTCCGTCTTGACGTGGTGATGGGGCGTGGTGGCCCCGCCGGCCGGCAGCCGTGCTTCGGCCAGCGTCTGGTTTCTGATGCACGAGTTGCCGGCGGCCAGCAGCTCGCGAATCTCCGACCCGTCCTTGGTGGTAAAGGCCGGCACGCGGCCGATGTTCTGCACGTCCACAGCTTGGCCCTTGGCTTAGCCGACACGTTTCCCAGGCGCCCGGCGCGGGGCGGGCAGCTTCACCGGCGCCACCTCCAGCGAGGCCTGCCAGTCGCGGAGCATCTTCCGGTGGTCTTCCACCACGCCCGCCACCTTCGACTGCCCGGCCAGGTTCCGGGTCTCGCCCGGATCGGTCCTCATGTCAAAGAGCTGTTCCACCGGGTCGCCCTCGTAGGTGACGTACTTGTAACGATCACTGCGGATCATTCGGCCGGTCCGCTGAACCTCGGCGGCCACGAAGTCGGCCCACTCGGGCGACTTGCCTTCCAGCAGCGGTCGGAGGCTCCGCCCACGCTGCTTCGGCGGCGCCTTGATGCCCGCGTAGTCGCACACCGTCGGTACGACGTCGACGCCGGAGACGAGATGTTTGCTGTCTCGGACGTTTTCGGCCGCATGGTCCGGATAGGCGACGACCAGCGGCACCTTGAGCGACTCGTCGTAGAGATAGTTTTTCAGCACCATCTGATGGCGTCCGCGTCCCTCACCGTGATCGGCGGTGAAGACGATCAGCGTGTTTTCCGCCTGGCCGGAATCCTCCAGGGCCCCCAACACCCGGCCAATCTCGGCGTCCACCATCTCCACCATGCGGTAGTAGCTCCATAGGTAGTATCGCCAGGTGAGTTCCGACCAGGAAACCCTCCGGCTGCGCCGAAGCCGCTCCGGTTCGCGCGGATCGAACTGGTGATTTGCCGGCAGCGGGGGCAACCTGTCGGAGATGTCCGTGTACGGCAGTTGGTCGATACCCTCCGCATGCATGCTCACGAACTGGCAGACGTCGTGCGGCTGGAGGAAGGAGGCGACCAGCAGGAACGGGTCGCTGTGGCTGCGCTGGTGCAGATACCCTTCGCACGCCCGGCTAATCGCCCCGTCGCCCAATTCGCCCTGGCCGCCTAGCCCGGCGGGAATCACGTGAAAGCCGGGAATGTCGCAGGTAAAGGAACGGTTCAGGTGCCATTTGCCGACGTACACACACTGGTAGCCTTCCTGGCCGAGCCACTGGCCCAGGTTGGGTATCTGCGGCGCAATCCTCAGGTTGTTGACCACCACGCCGGTCTCCAACGTCGGCCGGCCGGTAAAGATCGTGCTTCGGGCGGGGGAGCAAAGGGGGTTGGAGCTGTGCGACTGGAGAAAGGCCGTGCCGCGGCCGACCAGGCGGTCCATGGCCGGCGTCCGCACGTCAGGACAACCCAGTGCCGAGATCGTGTCAAGCCCCTGCTGGTCGGTAATGACCAACAGCACGTTGGGACGCCGCCCCCTGTGCACCGCCGGAGCGGCAACGGCCGGGCGCGCACCGCCGGTCAACGCCCCGGCGCCCAGTGCCAGCGCCCCCGCCTTAAAGAATCCTCTGCGATCCATCTCAGCCCTCGGACGGTCTCGTTTCGTGTTCATTGCCTTGCCTTCCTCAAGATAGCTAGCAGGCACTTTTTGTGCAGGTCGGCTACACCGGGGTCGAAGACGTAGGCCCTCAGGCCGGCCAGGGCCAACAGCAGCCGGCCTTGGTCGTCGGTGTAATAGTTGTACGGCAGGATACCCCGTCCGACCTGCTGCCAGTGGTGCAAGCCGACGGTGTTGCCGCCCAGCGTATGCTCGCCTGCACCCCGGTAGGTGATCTGCTGGGCCGGCTTCAGCAGGTCGCATTCCTGAAGCATGGCGAACTCCCTCGGCGGTGCCTCCCGCCGCGGCATCCGCTGGACGGCGTCGAACAGCGACCAGTTGGTCGAAAGCGGCACGGGCGCCCGGAACGTGGTGACGTGGTCGTCGTGCTCGATCCGCACGGTAACCTCGTCGACTGGGATTCTGCCGACTGGGATTCTGCCGACTGGGCCCTCGCTGACCACGCCCCGCTGTCTGAGTTGCGCCTGGGGAATCGGCCTCAAGCCGGCGTCGCGGACCGAGTGGCTCAACTGCCAACGCCGCGGCTGGACAAGGGCATCGGCCGCGCAGGTCATTCGCACGCTGGTCTCGTGCACGCCCGGAGTCTGCTGGAGGATCGACTGGTGCACCCTGAGCGCGATCCCCTTTCCCTCGGGCAAAGGCTCTCGCCTGATTTCCATGAATCCCCGGTAGTGCACGTCGGCCGGTTTGGGCGCCAGTCCCCCGGAGGCAACCAGCCAGAGCCGGTAGGGGTGTTTCCAGGGACCTTGCGGGTCGAACTCGCCCCGCGGGGCTACAAAGCCGGCCAGCGCGCCGTACTCTTCCAGGGCGGCCAGTGTCAGCGGTCTGCTGCGGGTTCGCTCCCGAGCAGCGGTCTTCTTCGCCATCATGGATACCTCCCTCGTAAGGTTCGCCGCCAGCCCCCGCCGTCGCCTGATTCTACTCCAACTTGACATAGATTCCCACCACCGCCGGCGGGTAGCAGCGGATGTCCCAGCTCTCCGGCTCGGGCAGCAGGCCGAACTCGAAACGCCCGTCCGACTCCACCACGAAGATGCTCTCGGCCGGGGCCCGCTCCATCAGGCCGCCGATCAGCTCCAACATCTCGCCGGTCCGTTGGACGTAGAAATCGTAAGGCGGCGAGCAGAAGACGGCCCAGGCAGCAGGGCCCAACTCCGGCCCGCGCCGCTGCCAGATAAACACGCTGGAGGTGACGATCCGCGTGATTGCCTCCACGCCCAGCCTAGCCACGTTTTTCCGGATGATCTCGGCGGTCGGGAAATGCTGTTCGATCAGGGTGGCTCGGGCGGCGCCGCGGCTGATCGCTTCCAGACCCAGCGCGCCGGTGCCGGCGAACAGATCGACGGCGTGTCTGCCCTGGATGGCGGGCCCGATCAGGTTGAAGATCGCCTCGCGTAGGCGGTCTTTCATGGGGCGGATCCGCGGATCACCGCCGTAGAGGAGCTTTCGGCCCCGGAACCGCCCCCCGACGATCCGCAGCCCGACCGAATCCGGCCGGGGACGTCCGGCCGCGGGGGCAGAAGACTTGCGTTTTCGGGGTGTCATCGTTCACTCCCGCCGGAGGCCGAAAAGGGAGGGCCCCCCTTCTTGCTCCCGCCCGCACGAAAACACGGGGGCCGCTCCGCCGCGAGAAGGACTCCAGCCTGCTTTTCCCAGGGTCGTCTCACGGCACAAGTTGCTTTCTCGACAGTTCTTGGGTCGCGCGGCGCTCAGGCCGCCGTACCGGCGGCCGCTAAACACGGCTGCGCGGCCGACAAACACATTTAGCGGCCGACGGTACGTCGGCCCGTGGTGACGCCGCATTTGTCAATCTGAGTCAGAACCGAAATGCCACATTTGGGACGGTTCTCTTCTTTCTTCACCGCTTGCCCCTCGCCCCTGCTTGCCAAGCGTGGCGGATATGGTACCGTAAGATAAGTGATCTGCAAAGCCGGGGCGCCGGGAGGTCCCCGGCCCGGTTCGTTGAGGCAGCCTTCCTTTCCCATGTTGAGGAATCTGATGATGCACGTTCGTCTCGGTCTGGTCTTGGTGTTGTTGTTTCTGGTACTCCCCCTCTCCGGTTTACCGGCCGAGCAGCCGGCCCCTCCGCCCCAGCCCGGTCCGAAGAAGGCGGAGTTCGACCGTCTGCTTGCCGAGTGGAAGGACCTCTTGGCCGAGCTGGTCATCTTGCAGAACGAATACCGGAAGGCTGATAAGAAGGGGCAGACCGAAATCCAGAAAAAGTGGGACCCGTTGGTCGAGAAGGGAGATGCCTTGGAACTAAAACTGATCGGTGCGGCCGAGCAGGCATTCGCCGAAGCGCCCAACGCCGACAAACAGGTGGCCGACCTGCTGGTGGACGTTCTGATCGGGCACGTCCAGACCAGGCCGTTTCAGATACAGACCGACGACTACGAGGCGGCCGGTCGGCTGGCCAAACTGTTGATCGACAACGGCTGCAAACACAAACAAATCTACAACCCGGCCGGCATCGCGGCCTTTGTGCTGAATGATTTCGACACCGCCGAGAAGTACCTCAAGCTGGCCCAGAAAAACAAGCTGCCCATCGGCAGCCGCCGCGAGCCCATGGACAGCCTCCTAAAAGATTTCTTGGCCGATTCTGACCGTTACAAAAAGGCCTGGGCGACCGAACAACAGATCCGCCAGGCCGAGACCAAGGCCGACGACCTGCCCCAGGTGCTCCTGAAGACCAACAAAGGCGACATCGAGTTGGAGCTGTTCGAGAACCAGGCGCCCAACACGGTAGCCAATTTCATCTCGCTGGTGGAAAAGAAGTTCTATAACGGGCTGACCTTCCACCGGGTTCTGCCCGGCTTCATGGCCCAGGGCGGCTGTCCCACGGGCGACGGCATGGGCAGCCCGGGATACCGCATCCCCTGCGAATGCTACCCCCAGGACAAATTCCGGCTGCACTTCCGCGGCAGCCTGAGCATGGCCAAGGGCCAACCGCGCGACACGGGCGGATCGCAGTTCTTTCTCACCTTCCTGCCCACCAGCCACCTCGACGGCCAGCATACGGTCTTCGGCCGGGTGATCAAGGGATTCGACGTGTTGCACAAGCTCCAGCGCCGCGATCCCCAGAGCCCCCCGCTGCCCAAGCCGGACAAGATCATCGAGGCCAAAGTGCTCCGCAAACGGAAACACGACTACGTCCCGACAACCTTGCCCGAGTAGCGGAAAGAAGAAGGGGGCAGGAATCTTTTCCGGCATTCGTCAGGCCAAGAGACTCCCCACACCGTTGACCACTTTTTTCCGGTCGTTGGCCCGTTGACGCAGCAAGCGCGAATTGCTAAACTCGCTAGTTCGCCACCTGAGCGGTCCAGGGCGGCGGGGAGATCCAAACTGACCGAAGCTTCTGTGCTAACGCCGGATGCCCCCCTTTCGGGCGGGAACCAGGCCGGTGTGTCTTGATGGAGGAATTGTCCTTTGGCGACCGTTTTGGTCAAAGAGCTGATCGAGGCGGGGGTCCATTTTGGCCATCGGGCCAGCCGCTGGAACCCCAAAATGCGGCCCTATATCTACGCCCGCCGCAATCTGATCCACATTATTGACGTCCGCGAGACGATTCGCGGCCTGTTGCGGGCACGGAAGTATTTGCAGCGCATCGCCGCCGGTGGGAGCCTGGTGCTGTTCGTGGGCACCAAGCGGCAGGCCTCCGAGACGGTCGACCAACAGGCGAAACGGTGCGGAATGCCTTTTGTCAGCGACCGCTGGCTGGGCGGGACGCTGACGAATTTTCGCACCATCCGCAGCCGGCTCTCCCGACTCGAGGAACTCGAGGCACTCCGCGCCAGCGACCAACTGGCCACCTACTCGAAGAAGATGCAGTCGGCCTTGAACCGCGAATATCGAAAGATGTATCGCAACCTCAACGGCATCCGCACCATGAACCGGTTGCCCGAGTGCCTGGTGGTCGTCGATCCCCGCAAGGAAAAGAACGCCGTCCGCGAGGCCAAGAAGCTGGGAATCACCACCCTCTCCTTGATCGACACCGACTGCGATCCGGACGAGGTCGACCTGCCCATCCCCGGCAACGACGACAGCATCCGCTCGATCGAGCTGATTACCCAGCTACTGGCCGATGCCGTACTGGCCGGGAAGGCCGCGGTGGGAGAGACCGGGCAACAGCAGGAGGACCAGGCGGAGCCGCCCGCGGCCGAGGGCAACGGCCAGGCCTGAGCCCCTCTCCAAACGATGCGGGCCGTGCGGCATGGAGGTGTGGGTGCCACGGGTAGCGTGCCGGCCGATCCGGGGGGAGCATTTCGGCACCGGATACCAAGCTGCCGGCGATACCCATGGCCTGTGGCTAATTGCGCAAGCCTATCAGAAGATAAGCCGAATCCGGGAGGTATTCCAATGGCAGAGATTACCGCGGCGGCCGTGAAAGCACTGCGAGACAAGACCGGGCTGCCGATGATGGACTGCAAACGGGCTCTACAGGACGCCCAGGGCGATCAGCAGATGGCCGTCGAGCTCTTGCGCAAGGCAGGAAAGAAGACCTTGCAGAGCCGCGCCGGCCGGAAAACCTCCTTCGGCCGAATCGCCGTCTACGCCGATTTCGACGCCGGCGCCGGGGCAATGATCGATCTGCGATGCGAGAGCGCCCCGGTCGCAGCCAACCAGGAATTCGCCCAATTGGCCAACGATCTGGCCCAACAGTTGGCCACCGGTCCCGGGGCCACTTCGCCCGAACAGTTGCTCAGCCAACCTTCCCCCGGCAAATCGGGCCAAACACTCAAGGAACAGTTCGACGAGTTGAACAACCGCATCCGGGAGGTCTTCAAGCTCGAGCGGATCGAGCGGATCGACGGACCGTGCAGCGGTTACGCCCATCATGACGCCGCCGCCGGCGTGCTGCTTCACGTCGAAGGCGGCAGCGCCGAACTGGCCAAGGATCTCTGCATGCACGTCGCGGCCATGAGGCCAAAAGTCGTCGCCAAGGAAGATCTCGACCCGGCGGAAGTCGGCAAGGAACGGGAAATCCTCAGCGAAGCTGCACGAAAGGAAGGAAAACCCGAGAAAATCATCGAGAAAATGGTCGAGGGCCGGCTGCGAAACTTCTATGCCCAGCACTGCCTCGCCGAGCAGCCCTTCGTCAAAGACGACAAAAAAACCGTCGCCAAAGTGGCCGACCAGGCCGGCATGAAAATCGTTGGCTTTGTCCATTGGGAACTCTCCAAGGAGTAACTCCCATGTCCGACTGCGGCGAGGCCTCGACGGACGCGGTCGACGCGCTTCCCCGGTCCGACGGGCAACCGCCGGCCGAATCGCGCTACCGTCGGGTGGTGCTGAAGATTTCGGGCGACGGTTTCGTCCACCCCGGCGAGCGGGGCATTGCCATGGACGCCGTGGTTCACCTCGCCCGGCAAACCTACAAGGCCGCACAATGCGGCGCGCAGATCGCCGTGGTGATCGGCGGCGGGAACTTGCTCCGCGGGGCCCAGTTCACCTCCAGCAGCTCCAGCATCCACGAGGCCACGGCCCATTACATGGGCATGCTGGCCACGGTGATGAACGGGCTGGCGCTGCAAGACGCCCTGGAATCCCTGGGCTGCGACACCCGCCTGATGACGGCCATCCGCATGGAAGGCGTGGCCGAGCCCTACATCCGCCGTCGCGCCCGGCGGCACCTCGAAAAGGGCCGCCTCATCATCCTCGCCGCCGGCACCGGAAGTCCCTTCGTGACCACCGACACCGCCGCGGCCCAGCGGGCCCTGGAATTGGAAGCCGACGTGTTGCTGAAGGCCACCCGCGTCGATGGCGTCTTCAGCGACGACCCCGAAAAGAACCCCCATGCGGTGCTCTACGGCGAACTGAGCTACGACGAGGTGCGCCAGCAAAACCTGCGGGTGATGGACCCCGAGGCCATCACCAAGTGCATGGAATACCAACTCCCGATCCTGGTATTCAACTTCCGCAAGGAGGGCAACATCGAGCAGGCCGTGCTCGGCCGCCGCGTCGGCACACTGGTGCGAAGTAGTGGATAGTGGTGAGTGGATAGTGGTGAGTGGGCTGAATCCGGGGGCGGCAATTCATTGCCGACTTGAACTGGGTAACGGATCGCGGGAAGTTCCCGAACGCGCCGTTTCCCGGTCGCCTCCATGGGCGGGACACGGAGTGCCCCGCCATAGGACGGGCGGCCCGGCAGCCACATAGAAGGACACCAAACATGGACGCGGATGAAATCCTCTTCGACGTCGAACAGCGCATGGAGAAGGCGATCGGCGTGCTCCGCGGCGCGTTGGCCGGGATTCGCACCGGCCGGGCCAACCCCGGACTGGTCGACTCGTTGAAGGTCGAGGTCTACGGCTCCTCCACCCCGATTAAACAGATCGCCTCGGTCGGCGCCCCGGAGCCCTCGCAGATCGTGATTCGCCCCTACGATCCGGGCACGCTCAAGGAGATCGAAAAGGCAATCCAGGCCGCCGAGCTGGGGCTGAATCCGCAGAACGACGGCCGGCTGATCCGGATCAACGTCCCGCCGCTCTCCGGCGAGGTCCGCCGCCGGATGGTCGGGCGGGTCAAGGAGCTTGCCGAAGAGGCCAAAGTGGCGCTGCGCAACGTCCGCCGCGACGGCAACAAGACGGCCGACGCCGCCGAAAAGAAAAAATCCCTCTCCGAAGATCAGCGCGACGACCTCAAGCAGGAAATCCAGGACCTGACCAAGAAATACGAATCCCAGGCCAACGATCTGGCCAAAGCCCGCGAAAAAGAGGTCCTGGAGCATTGAGCCCAAGACGGAAGGCGGAAGGCGGAAGGCGGAAGGGGGAAGGCGGGAGAAGACGAGGCCCCAGCTTGCCTTTGTGCCACGGCCGTGCGACCGGTCAAACCACCCGTGTTGGATCGGGGAAGCACGGCTGACACAGCCGTGCCACACGTCCCTCTCGGGCTACAGGGCTCGAAACTCGCCGG
>CAZUAM010000244.1:0-8136 GCA_964618095.1 uncultured Planctomycetaceae bacterium
CCATCTGTTGCGATCCACGACTACCTCGATTCCCTCCGGCAGGATCCGCGCGCGGTTCTCCTGAAGCCCGCCGCCGGTGACGTGGGCGATGCCGTGGACCACGTTCTTGACTTTGTAGTAGCTGAGGATTTTCCGCAGGGGGCGGACGTAGATCTGCGTCGGCTCCAGCAGGGCGGCGCCGACCGTATGCTCCAACTCCTCCACGTACTGGTCGGCCTTCAGTTGGGCAATCTCGAAGACGATCTTCCGCGCCAGACTGAAACCGTTGGAGTGCAGGCCGCTGGAGGCAATGCCGATCAGCACGTCATCGGGCACGATCGCCGAGCCGTCGATCAGCTGTTTCCGTTCGACCACGCCCACGCAGAAACCGGCCAGGTCGTAGTCGCCCGGGGCGTACAGGTCGGGCATGATGGCCGTTTCGCCGCCCAGCAGGGCGCAATCGCTTTCCAGGCAGCCGGCGGCGACGCCTTGGACGATCTTCTCCAACAGGGGCGGATCATCGTGGGACATGGCCACGTAGTCCAAAAAGAACAGCGGCTCGGCCCCGCAGCAGATGGCGTCGTTGACGCTCATGGCCACCAGGTCGATCCCCACCGTGGAGTGTACGCCGCTGAGCGACGCCACCTTCAGCTTCGTCCCTACCCCGTCGGTGCAGGAGACCAGCACCGGGTCCCGGTAGTTGCGGGCAAACAGGTGGTTGGCAAAATCGAGCCGGAACAACCCGGCGAAGCCCCCCTCCAGCCGTAGCACCCGGGGGGTATGCGTCCGCGAGATCAGCCGCGGCAGCCGGGCCATTGCTTGGGCGTATTTGTCCAGGTCGACGCCGGCGTCCTTGTAGGTCGCTTTGGCCATCACGCCTCCTCGGTCAGCGACGAGGCCATATTGTAGACCGAGACGGAGCAATAGGAAAAGGGCCCCCTATCCAGGTGGCGGGCACCCTCGGTCGCTCTCCACTGATCTGGCACATCGTCGCAGGCTCCTTGACAGACCGGCCGGGAGTTCGGAGAATCTGGGACAACACGGGCCTTGGAGTTGGCCTCTGGATGTCCTGATCGACCCCTGCCCGTGGAGTTGGCCGCGGATGGAAAACCTCCTTACCGCCGGCATGAAATGCATCGAAGGAGGGTCATGTACGACCCGTTAGGGTCGGTTATAGCGGCTGGTACGAGGACTCAAAAAAGGGGGTCGCGTTTCGTTTCCCCGGCGATCTTTCTTGGTGATCTTGCAGAAGGAGAATCTCATGAGTTCAGTGAGTCGGTGGAGTTGGCTTGCGGCATCGCTGGTCGTGATCAGTATCTTGGCGGTCGGCGTCGTTTTCCCCGGATGTTCTCAGGCACCCCCGCCTGAACCGGGCGAATCGCCCGGTCCAGAAGGCGAACGCCAGCCGGGGCCTATCGAACCTACCCCAGAGCCCGAGCCCCTCCCGGAACCCGAACCTGAACCCCAGCCCAAGCCCGAACCCGAACCGCAACCGGAGCCCGAACCGCAACCGGAGCCCGAACCGCAACCCGAGCCCGAACCGCAGCCCGAACCGCAGCCCGAGCCCGAACCGCAGCCGGAACCCGCCGGTCCTTCCAAAGACCCCAAGGTGTCGGCCTTTGCCCCGGTTGAGGACTTGGTCAGCCAGGTCCCCGAGTACATCAAAGACCTGGAAGATTCCGTAAAGAGCGAGGAAGATTACAAGGATTTCGCAGAGAAGATCTCCAAGGACTCGAATACGCTGATCCTGATCGCATTGGCACTGGGAATGCATGACAAGGATAACCAGTACAAGGCGGCCGCGGGCGGGCTGATGAAGGCCGCCCAGGATCTGGCCGCTACGAAGGACTTTGCCTCGGCCAGGAAGGCCGTCGTCGCGGTCAAGAAGGCTGCCGCCGTCCAGTCCCCCCCGGCAGCCAAGCTGAAGTGGGAGAAGGTGGCTTCACTGCCGGAGACCATGAAGAAGGTCCCACTAATCAACACCAAGCTGAAGGGGTGTCTAAGGCGACTTGAGAGGAGGGCCAAGGACGCCCAGGGCCACGCCGCGGCGCTGGCGGTGGTCGCCCACGGCTCGATGGCCAACGCCAGCGACACTGACAAGCCCGACGAGGTCCAGAAGTGGTGCCAGTACTGCGTGGAGATGCGTGAGGCATCCGCGGCCGTCAACACGGCAATCCGGGCCCTCGACAAGCAGGCCATTACGGCCGCCATGACGAAGCTCCAGAAAAGCTGCGACGACTGTCACGAGGTCTTCCAGCCCGAACAACTTGGGAAAACTGAAACTGAGTAAGCATCGGTCGCAGCCGCGTCACGTGCCGGGCGACCGGCAGGCCATTTTGTGTTTGTTATAAGCGGACGGCAGTGCGCCTTGCGACTGCCGTCCGTTCCTTTTTTTCCGCGCCGGGAAATGGAAACGGCGGGGCAATTTGCTGCGGCAGCCGTGGCGCGCCGTGCGATTTGGATCTTCGGCAGGTATCGCCCGGACGGACGGGTCCCCTTGGCCGGTCTTTCGGACTACTCCGGCGCCCTGTTTGACTCTCCAGTCAAGGGGCGCAGTGGTCGAAGTAACTACGGAACAAGTGGGGAGCGGCTTGCCCCAGCATCCTACTTCCCCCAGCTTCCGCAAAGCGAACCCTGCCACCGTCCAGGTTCAGAATGTCCCTTGCGGCAAATCAGTGGTATGCTTCCCGGGTCAGTTTTTCCCCTGCGACCACGATCGAGACTTCCACCATGACTGCGCGGCCTGCCGCACTGAGATTTGCCCACCCTCTGCCCTATGGCGCCATCGTGCATGATGGTGGCGTGCAGTTTGTGGTCTTCAGCCGCTCGGCCAGCGCCATGCGGGTGCTGCTGTACAACAAGACCTCCCACCCCGAACCGGCCGAGATCATCGACTTCGATCCCGAGTTGAATCGCTGGGGTGATATTTGGAGCGTGTTTGTGCCCGGCGTGGGGCCCGGTCAACTCTATCACTTCCAGGCCGACGGGCCGCACGAGCCGGACAGGGGCCAGCGTTTCGACCCCCAGGCCCGATTGATCGATCCGTATGCCAAGGCCCTGGCGGGCCGCTTCCTGCCGGCCGAGGGGGGCGTCGTCCGGCCGCCCAAGTGCGTGGTCGTCGACGACCAATTCGACTGGCAAGGTGACCGGAACCTGCGACACCACCTCTCCGAGACGGTGATCTACGAGCTGCACGTCCGCGGATTCACGCGGGCGCGCTCCAGCGGCGTCGAGCATCCCGGCACGTACCTGGGGGTGATCGAGAAGATTCCGTATCTCAAATCGCTGGGGGTCACGGCGGTGGAGTTGATGCCGGTCCACGAGTTCCCGATCCGCGACCCCCTGGGGCAAGACAGCAAGCGACCGGAGTACTGGGGCTACGATCCGCTGGCCTTCTTCGCCCCCCACCGCGGCTACGCCGTCGGTCGCGAGCCGGGCGGCCAGGTTCGGCAGTTCAAGCAGATGGTTCGCGCCCTGCACCAGGCCGGTATCGAGGTGATCCTCGACGTGGTCTTCAACCACACGGCCGAAGGAAACGAGTTGGGCCCCACCCTCAGCTTCAAGGGCCTGGAGAACCGCGTCTACTACATGCTGGAAAACGGCCGGCAGCGGTACCGCAACCTCTCCGGTTGCGGCAACACGCTCAACGGAAACCACCCCATCGTCCGCGAGCTGATCTTCCACTGCCTCCGCCACTGGGTGCACAACTATCACGTCGACGGCTTCCGCTTCGACCTGGCCTCGATCCTCAGCCGCGACCGGGAAGGCAACCTGATCCCCAATCCGCCGGTCGTCGAGGCCATCGCCGAAGACCCCCTGCTGGCCGACACCAAGATCATCGCCGAGGCCTGGGACGCCGCCGGGGCCTACCAGGTGGGCAGCTTCGCCAACCTTCGCTGGGCGGAATGGAACGGCCGCTATCGCGACGACCTGCGGCGGTTCTGGCGGGCCGATCCCCGGATGATCGGCTCGCTGGCCACCCGCCTGGCCGGCTCCAGCGACCTCTACCAGCCCGGCGGCCGCCAGCCGTACCACAGCATCAATTTCATTACCTCCCACGACAGCTTCACACTCAACGACCTGGTCAGCTACAACCAGAAACACAACCAGGCCAACGGCGAAGACAACCGCGACGGGGAGAACAACAACTTCAGTTGCAACTACGGCGTCGAGGGGCCGACCCGCCGCAAGAGTATCGAAAGGATCCGCCTCCGGCAAATCAAGAACATGCTGGCCTCGCTGCTTCTGAGCCAGGGCGTGCCGATGCTACTGGCCGGGGACGAATGCCGTCGCACCCAGCGGGGCAACAACAACCCCTACTGCCAGGACAACGAGGTCTCCTGGTTCGACTGGCGGCGGGGGGAGAAGCACAAGGACCTGCGACGCTTTTGCCAGGCACTGATTGCCTTCCGCAAGGCCGAGCCCACCGTGCGGCAGTCGGACTTCCTCGACGGCGAGCGGGTCCGTCCCGGCGGATTGCCGGACGCAAGCTGGTACAACGCCGCCGGCGAGCCGGTCGACTGGTCCCAAGACAGCCATAGTCTGACCTACCTTCTGGCGGCACAGCCGCAGGGCGACGTGCTGGAGCCGCCGAATCACCACGTGCTGATGATGTTTCACGCCGGCAGCCAGCCGCAGCAGTTTACCATCCCGCCGCTTGTGAGGTCCTTCCCCTGGCGGCAGTTCATCGACACGGTCGCGGAGAGCCCGGCCGACGTCTATCCCGAGCTGGATGGTCCGGCCCCGCCGTCCGACGGCCTGCTCGAGCTGGAGGCCAGGTCGCTCGTCTGCTACGTTGCCCGCGACGAGCTATAACGGCCGAGAGAAGTCTCCGGGCGGAAGACCTGTGGTTGTTACCCGTGTGGCCTGGAACAGTCGGGACCCTCTTAGGGGCGGCCGAAGAATAAGTTGTGGGAGGCGACTCTGTCGGCGACTGCACATTGCCGCACGTTTGTCGCCGACAGAGTCGCCTCCCACAAGAAAACGGGAAGTTATTTATCGGCCGATCCTTAAATGTGGCACGTCGGTTCTGGCTCAGATTGACAGATGCGGCGCTACCAGGGGCCGACGTACCGTCGGCCGTTAAACGTGTTTGTCGGCGGCGCAACAGTGTTTAGCGGTCGCCGGTACGGCGGCCTGCGCATTGCGCGACCCAAGAACTATCAGGAAAGCAACTTGTGCCGTGAGACAATCCCATCTGAGGAGTGATCACCAAGGGTGGCTGAGGGGACTCGAACCCCCGACTTCTGGATCCACAATCCAGTGCTCTAACCAACTGAGCTACAGCCACCACGACGTCGAAACCAAGTATACCCGGGGGAGCAGAAAGAATCAACGGGGTATACAGCCCCCCCCTTAGTGTGCGTACCGGTCGTACCGGCCCGCGTCGGAAACGGCCGGCATCGGAGAGCCCGATCGGGAAGCCGGCGGGGCGGGGGCGGACGAGTTCCGTAAACCCTGCAGCCAACCCGCGGCCTTACGCGGGCGGCCCTCTCTAGGCCGAGAGGTTGGCTACCACCGGCTCGGCCAGTTGCTCGAACTGTTGGTAATCCATCTGGATCAGCTCGGCGTGGGAGCCGGCGTTGAAGGCGATCTGCCGGTCCTCGGCCAGGGTCTGGTCGATGTAGACCCTCAGTCCGTAGAGGTTCCCAAACGGCGGCATCGCCCCCGGCTCACAGTCGGGAAACTCGCTGCTGAACTCCTTCTCGTCGGCCAGCGCCACCGACCGGGCGCCGGCGGCCCGCCTGAGCAACTCCAGGTCCAGCCTATTCGGCGCCGCCAGGACGGCCATGGCCATCGTGCCGTCGATCTTGACCATCACCGTCTTGGCCAGCTCCCGGCCGGGGATGTGCGCCGAGGCGGCCGTCTCCTGGGCCGTGAAGGCCGGGCTGTGCCGGATCGACACGTAACGTACCTGGTTCTCGTCGAGGAACCGCTTGAGCTTCGTACTGGGCATGGTATGCCTCCTGTCTCGATTTACGATTCCCCCAATCATGGGTCAGACGCTTGCCGCGAGACGATCGGCGGATCGGCTCGGTTTCGACGGCGGCAACGCCGGGATCGCTGGACAGCGATAGCGCAACATACCGCCGGGCGGCCGCGCTTGGCAAGCCCGGGGGGCGGAAGACCGTACCGTTTCTCGGCCGTGCCGGCCCCTCCGGTAAGAGCCTACACGCCCAGCCCCCCTCTCAGTTCGAGGCGGCCCGCAGGGGAGCACGCTGCACGGATGAAGCTCGAACAGACCGACCGACTGGCGATGGTCCGGGCCGCATCTGTCCGCCAAGGACCTGTTGATTGCCCCCTTGTGCTCAGTCGTCCTCTTCGAGGTGCAGGATCACCGTGAAGGTTCGTTTTACCTTGATTCCGCCAACCGACATGTCCATGGGGACCTCGCGTTTGTAGCCGTCCTTCAGGGGAAAGGTCCAGGGCCCGGACTTGCTTTTCGGTCCACCTCGTGCGTGTGTTTCCACGTACCCCCATTTTAGTTTTTCTTCGCCGGATTTGCTCTTGATCAACTCTCCGAAGAGTTCTTTCTTGTCGGTCCACTCATTTCTCTCTTTGAAGCCTTTTGGCGCGTATGTACCGACTGCGGAAGCGTTGGAACCCGGGACGGCTATACGAATCTTGCCCCCAGCGACGTAGACCCGAGGGCCCCTCGGGCTCTCGCTCATCGTCACCCGGCTACCACCGCCGAGCGTGCCCTTCTTCGCCGTCAGGGCATACGACAGCTCGCCTTCCCCTTCGACGCTGGGCGGGTCCTCGTCGAAGTCCACCTCGAAAGGCACGGAATGTTCGTACCCGTCCTTCACAGTGATGCCGCGCGGGCCCGAGAGTACACTATCGTACTGAAACTCGAATTCCCCTCGGACACACATCACGTCAAACTCAGTGGTTGCAATCTCCTCCTCCGGCTGGACATTGATGCTCTGGGGGTGGATGGTGCAGGTGTTGAAGACGGTGATGGTCTCGGTCTGCTTCCTTTTGCACTCGTCGGGAGCCTTGTATTTGAGCTCGATTGCTCCCTGGCGGCCCACGGGGAAGTTCCAGTAGCGATCCCACTGCGGAGTGCCGTTGAGAAGCTTGCCTTTCGCCACCTTCACCAACACCCGCTGCCAGGGTTGCGGTTGGCCCTTCTTGGTGTTTGCTCGGATGTTCTTCAGATGGATCGTCATTTTCTTGCCGGCACCGATGGGATCTTTCTCGGGCTGGAGTTCGGCCTTGCGCGGCATCCCTTCATACTCGTGCAGGATGTCGTCCAGCGGCATGAATGTCTCAGCCAGTGCTCTAACATGTTTGTCGAGTGCCCTAGAAGCCTCGATAGACTCACTTAGGGCTTCCCCATCGTCGGGCACCGTCCACGAGGTCTGCCCTGGCTGGACGACTGTGCCGTGGAGCAGATCCATCAGTTGTACGGTGAGTGTGTATCGACGGCGTGGCGCTTCTACGACCAGATCCCCGACGAAGGCATATCCTGGCTTAGCAAGACTCGGCAGGGGAACGAGTCCCTCAAGGATGACGACGTCAAGAGGACAGTCGTTCAGGTCTGGTCCACCGATCATCACGGCGTCCCATGCATCTATGGTCATTTTTCTGGAGACGCCGGGCGAGACGTTGATGAGTGTTGTCACGTTGCGCCAGCAACACCCTGCTTGGCCGGCCCCGCCGGCGCCGGACTTCTGGCCTTTGGTACCGCCGTTGGCCGGTTGCGATTGTACCGGAGCAGAGCGCTTGCACGTCGGGCATGAAGGTCGTGGCTCACTTTCCGGGGGCGAGGCCGCCTACACCGTGCCTGCCAGCATCGATACTGCAGTCACCAAGACGGCCCACGGCAGCGCATGGAAGCTGAACCTTCTCATAACTTCCTCCTTTCGGTTGGCCGATGGAAGGTGTTCTGATCACCACTCACGCAATTGCATGTCTGGTGCTGAGAGACGGCAAGCATGTCGCAGGACACTGATGCAAAGCAGCCCGCGCTGCGGACTCGGTCTCCGTCACCGGCGTCCGTCCGGCCGATCTCCAGCCCTCAAGTGGCAATCCCTCGTTTGTAGATACCCCAGTTGCGCCGGAATCCTGCACAGCCGCCGCCAGGATTTCACAGAATACCACGGGAATTCACGCTCTTTTGCAACGACTCAAACACCGACATTCCCAAGACGA
>CAZUAM010000244.1:8146-9722 GCA_964618095.1 uncultured Planctomycetaceae bacterium
GTTCGGGTTTGCCGAATCGCCCTGCGGCCGACCACTATGTAGGTTGCCAGCCATTTCAAGACCCTGTAGACTACACGTGTGTCCGTCCTGGGGGGCGGGCGTGGGATCCTCCCGGGCCTCGGGCGCCGACAAGTTCTGCTGGCAGAGTACCGGGACGTCTGATGGCCATCGAATTCCACTGCAAGCGTTGCACCAAGTGGCTGCGCGTCGGCGTCGAGACGGCGCGCCGGCAGGCCCGTTGCCCGAATTGCGGCGATAACCTCTCCCGCAATGCCCTCAAGTGTCCCAACTGTGGAAGCCCTCAGTTGTCCCGGCGGTGGGGTCCGCCTTGACGTCGCGCCGGTTGTCCACGGAGAATGATGCGGCGCTCAAATACGCAAAATGGTCTCTGCTGAGGCAATCCAATTGCCGCACTGACGATGAGGAAGGGACAATGGCTAGACATCTGCAATCTTACGGGCGGCGGGAGTTCCTCAAGTACAGCGGGGCCACGCTGAGCGCGTCGTTCACCTCCGGCTGCGCGAAGACCGGCAGCTCGTCGCCCCCCTCGCCGCAGGAATCCGCGACACGGCTGCGCACCGGGTTGGTCTACTCGGCCGAGTACAAGAGGCATCTGACCGGCCTGGGGCATCCTGAGTCGCCCCAGCGGCTGGATGCCATCATCGAGGCGCTCGCACCCGAGCGGCTGGAGATCGAGCTCAGCCGAATACGGCCCCGCCGTGCCACCCGGGAAGAGATCCTCTATTGCCACACCGCCGCCTACTACGATCTGGCCAAGAGGGACATCGAGTCGGGCGCAGGCGCGCTTTCCACGGGCGATACGACCGTATGCCGGCGGTCGTTCGACGTGGCGTTGCTGGCGGCGGGCGGGGCCATGGCGGCGGTCGACGCCGTGATGGCCGCACGCGCCAGAGGCGTCTTCTGCGCGGTCCGCCCGCCCGGACATCACGCCGGGGTGGCCCAGGGAATGGGCTTCTGCATCTTCAACAACGCGGCCATCGCGGCCCGATACGCCCAGAAGAAACACAAGATCGGCAAGGTGTTGATCGCCGACTGGGACGTGCACCACGGCAACGGCACCCAGGATATCTTCTACGAGGATGGATCGGTCTTCTATTTCAGCACCCACCAGTGGCCGTTCTACCCGGGTACGGGCCGCAAGAGTGAGACGGGAAGGGCCGCGGGCGCCGGCACCACGCTGAACTGCCCGTTCCCGATGGGAGCCGGCCGCAAGGAGATCCTGGGTGCGTTTCAGGACCGGCTTGTCCCGGCCGCCGATCGCTTCAAGCCCGAGATGGTGATCATTTCGGCCGGCTTCGACGGGCGGATCGACGATCTGCTGGGCGGATTCCGGCTGACGGACAAGGACTTCGCCGACCTGACGACCATCGTCAAAGACATCGCCCGACGCCATGCCCGGCGGCGCGTGGTCTCGGTCCTGGAAGGCGGCTATGATCTCGACGGCCTGGCCAAGGCCACGGCAGCCCACGTTTGTGCCCTCGCAGGACGGGGTCAGACTTAAAATATACACTTTGCTGCCTACCCTCGGCTTTCCCCGCCGCTCGGTGCGTGGTAT
>CAZUAM010000245.1:0-9719 GCA_964618095.1 uncultured Planctomycetaceae bacterium
GCGTGCCTGCGTTGCCCCGACGATTGGCACGCTCCCTTCCGACCTGCCGGTACCGGCACCTATTTCGATTGGCCGTTGCTGACCGACCTATTGCCGTGGCAGCAGTCCGGCGTCAAGGCTGGTCGGACTTGGGTGATTTCGCCTCAAGAAGAGACGCTCGCGAAATGCTGGCGGACACTCTTAGATGCCGAAAAGGATCAACGCAAGAAGCTATTCAAGGACTCGCCAACGGGGCGCAAAGTCCACGAAGCGGCAACTCAGCTTCCTCCTTCCGATGCCAAACTGAAACCGATTTTCGTATTAGCGAAAGACAGTCAGACTGCAAACATTACACGGTACGCCTACAGATCATTCGACCGGCAGACCATCTTTGCCGATGCGCGTTTGCTGGACAGACCGGGGCCGGGGCTCTGGCGCGCGCACGGCGAACGGCAGGTGTATTTAACAAGCCTGTTTTCACAGGCTTTGGGCAAAGGCCCGGGGTTGACCGCGTCGGCCGAAATTCCCGACTTGGATCATTTCCGTGGTTCATACGGGGCGAAAGCCGCAATCCCGCTTTACCGCGACGCCGCAGCCAAGCATGCGAACATCCTGGCACGCCTGGTGGAGCTGTTGAACGAGACCTACGGCGGCAAGATCAACCCCGAGGACTTTCTGGCCTATGTCTACGGCGTCCTTGCACAGCCGGCGTTCACTGAGCACTTTCAGAAGCAACTTGAAACCCGCCAGTTGCGCGTTCCACTGACCAAAGACGGTCGCTTGTTCGAGCAGGTGGCCGAAGTGGGGCGGCGGCTGCTGTGGCTTCACACCTATGGTCAGCGCTTCACGGGAAAGGGCCGCCGTAAGGGGCACGTCCCCCGGGGCGCGGCACGCTGCACGAAACCCGTCCCCGACAGCCCCGAGGAGTACCCCGATAGTTTCCAGTACGAGCCGGCGACAAAATCTCTCTGGGTGGGCACGGGCTGCTTCAAGCCGGTGGAACTCGAAGTGTACGAATTTCAAGTCTCGGGCCTGAAGGTGGTCCAGTCGTGGCTGGGCTACCGTATGCGGTCGGGCAAGGGCAAGAAATCATCGCCGTTGGACGACATCCGCCCCGAGCGCTGGACGGCGCAATTCACGACGGAACTGCTCGAACTGCTTTGGGTCTTGGAAGCGACGCTGGCGATCTACCCCTCGCAGGCTCAACTGCTGCACGAAGTATTGGACGCCGAGCTGTTCGCGGCGGACGAGTTGCCGCCCGTGCCGGACTACATGCGAAAGCCCGAGCGCGGCGACAGGCCTCTTTTGCAGGAATAGCGGCGAGTATTTCCCGTTGCGAGTTGCAGTTTCCTCGGCCGGGGCGAGCTGGGGAATCGCGGGTGGCCCAACTTCGGAGAAGCTGGGTGCGCAGCACAAGAAAGCTTGCATAAACGTTTGTGGAGCAATCAGGCGTTACGGTCGGTGGGGGACGTTGCCCGAGATTTCTTGTGCTGCGCACCCAGGTTGTGGCAGCCTGGGCCACCCGAAGAGGAATGCAGAATGCTGAAGGATGATTGATGAATGATGATTGATGATTGATCGATGGGGGTGGGGGCTACGCGAGGGCCTTGTCGGAGATGTCTTTGCGGCACCAGGCGCCGGGCCAGCGGATGCACTTGACGCCCCGGTAGGCGCAGAGCTTGGCGTGGGCGATGTTGTTGCCCAGGGCGGTGACGTTGAGGACGCGGCCGCCGGCGGTGACGATTCGGCCGTCGGCGGTGGTCGTGCCGGCGTGGAAGACCTTGGTGTCGGGCAGCTTGGCGGCGTCTTCCAGGCCGCGGATGGGATGGCCCTTGGTGTAGCTGCCGGGGTAGCCCTCGCTGGCCATCACCACGCAGACCGCCGGCCGCGGGTCCCACTCGAGGGGCTCCATCTCGTCGAGCCGATGTTCCACGGCCGCCTCGAGCAGCTCGACTAGATCGGTTTTCAGACGCATCAGCAGCGGCTGGGACTCCGGATCGCCGAACCGCACGTTGTACTCCAGGACCTTGGGCCCCTGGTTGGTGATCATCAGCCCGGCGTACAACACGCCGTTGAAGGGCCGCCGGGCCCGGTTCATCGCGTGCACGGTCCGGACCAGGACGTGCTGCTCGATCCAGTGCAGCATCTCGTCGTCGACCAGCGGGGCAGGGCAGTAGGCGCCCATGCCGCCGGTGTTCGGGCCGGTGTCGCCGTCGTGGGCCGGCTTGTGGTCCTGGGCGGGCTGGAGCGTGACGATGGTGCGGGAGTCGGTGATCGCCAGCACGCTGGCCTCCTGGCCATCGAGCCGCTCCTCGATCACCAGCCGGTTACCCGCCTCGCCGAATGCCTTCTCTCGGGCGATCTTGTTGACCGCCTCGACGGCCTGGTCGCGGCCGGAGCAGACGATCACCCCCTTGCCGGCGGCCAGCCCGTCGGCCTTGACCACGATCGGCACGTCCTCGCGATCCTCGAGGAACTTCAGCGCATGGTCCGGGTCGTCGAAGGTCTGGTAGTCGGCCGAGGGGACGTCGGCGCTGCGGAGCAGGTCCTTGCAGAAGACCTTGCTGGCCTCCAGTTCGGCGGCCGCCTTGCCGGGACCGAAGGTGCGGAGTCCGGCCTGATCGAAGGCGTCCACGATGCCCGCAGCCAGGGGGGCCTCAGGCCCGACAACCGACAGCGCGACGTCGTTCTGCTGGGCGAACTTGATCAGTGCGGGAAAGTCGTGGGCGGGGATGGCGACGTTTTCGGCGTCGCCGGCCGTTCCGGCGTTGCCCGGGGCCACAAACACCCGCTCTACCCGGCGACTTTGCGCAATCTTCCAGGCCAGGGCGTGTTCCCGCCCCCCGCTGCCGATAATCAAGATGTTCATGTGCGGAGCCCTTGCCGTCGCTGGATGACCAGAAGAACGGGCCCGATTCTATGGTCAAGCAGCGGAGCGGGGAAGGGGGGGAGTGGAGGCGGTTGCTGGAGCCGCCGCGAGCAATTTGCTACACTCAGGAATTCCCTGACCGAGGGTGGCTGGGGTCGAGCGCAGCGAGCCCCCAGTTCGGCGACGTTCCGGGGGCTCGCTCCGCTCGACCCCGGCCACCGGTCTCTCGTGGAAGGCAGACCGGGGCACAAAGCCGCGACCGGTGGTCGCGAATCGAGCATCAGTTCCATGGCGGACGACGAGCGAACGCACAACGCACAGCCAGCGAAGGGGGAGCCGCCGGCCACGCTCTGTAAGCGCCGCGGGGTGCTCCGGGCGATGTTCGGATCGCTGATGGGGCTGGGTTTTACGGCCCTGGGCGCCGCTGCCGGTCTGTGGACGGCCGGCACCGCCCGGTTCATGATGCCCAACGTGATCACCGAGCCGTCCCAGCGGTTCAAAATCGGATTGCCCGACGATTATCCCCCCGGCCACGTGGAGACGAGGTACAAACAGAAGTACGGCGTGTGGGTAGTCAACGCGGAGTACCGGGGCCGGCGGCAGATTTTTGCCCTCTCGACGGTCTGCACCCACCTGGGCTGCATCACGTTGTGGGAGGAGAACCGGCGGACGTTCAAGTGTCCGTGTCACGGCAGCGGCTTCAGTGAGAACGGGATCAACTTCGAGGGTCCTGCTCCGCGGCCGCTGGAGCGGTTCGCGATCCGAAAGGCCGACGACGGGCAGTTGGAAATCGACAAGGGCCGCGTTTTCCAGGAAGAACTGGGCCAGTGGAAGGACCCCGACTGCTACGTGCCGGTTTGATAATTCCGCTCTTCCTCTGGGAGAGGATCAGCCCCAGGGGCTTGCGAAACGATTGGGCGAGCTGGGCCCCCAGATACTTGAGGGCGTTGGAGAATTGGAGGCTGTGGGAGGCGACTCTGTCGGCTACTGGGCTTCGTGGGCAACGTTGTCGCCGTCAGAGACGCCTCCCACAAACCGGCTTTGACCGTTGGAATTCCTCGACACACTCAGACACTCTCCTACGGAATTTGAAAGACCCTCACCCCGGCCCTCTCCCAAACGGAGAGGGAGGCACCCATGTCGCTGGGCGATCGAATCCGCAACTCGCAGCTCTGGAAGAGCATCTTCCGACACCCCGCGCCGGTGGACCGGCGGAACCGCGTGCTGGTGGTGCTGAGCAACTTCATCCTGCACCTCCACCCGGTCTCGATCAAGACGCACGCGGTCCGGCCCAGCTTCACCTGGTGCATGGGCGGGATCACGTTCTTCCTGTTCCTGGTGGAGACGATCACCGGCGTGTTGCTGATGTTCTACTATCGACCAACGGTGGAGTGGGCCTATCACGACGTGCTCAGCCTGCGCGACGTGGTTTCGCTGGGGGTGCTGCGCGAGCTGCACCGCTGGGGGGCCCACGCCATGGTGATCACCGTGATGCTCCACATGTACCGCGTGTTCCTGACCGGGAGCTACAAGCCGCCGCGGGAGTTCAACTGGGGCGTGGGCGTGCTCCTGCTGTTGCTCACGCTCTTGCTTTCGTTCACCGGATACCTGCTGCCGTGGGACCAGTTGGCGATGTGGGCGATCACGGTGGGGTCGAACATGGTCCGGGCGGTGCCGATCCTCGGCCACGAAGGGCCGGGACAGCAGATCCTGACCATCGGCGGCATCGACATGATCACCAGCGGCTCCGATACCCGCTTCGCCCTGTTGGGGAACCGGGCGGTGAGCGAGGAGACCTTGAACCGGTTCTACGTCCTGCATTGTGTGGCGATTCCGCTCTTGGCCGCCTTCCTGATGGGCGTCCATTTCTGGCGGATCCGCAAGGACGGCGGGATCAGCGGGCCGTTGTAGGGGAGAGTTGAGGGTGGAGAGTTGAGGGTTGAGGGTGGAGAGTTGAGAGTTGAGAGTGGAGAGTGGAGAGTTGAGAGTTGAGGGTTGAGAGTTGAGAGCGGGTCGCCGTGCCGGCGACTGCTAAACGCTCAACGTTGACTTTCAATTTGCAATTGGCAATTTGCATTTTTCAATTTGCAGTCCCTTTCGCGATGTACGGCAACCAGCAGCAGTTGATCGAGAGCATGTCCACCCGGGTGGGCTGGTTGTTCTTGGCCGCCTGCGCGATCAACGTGGGTGCGGCAGGATATGGCTGGCGGCGGGCACAAAAGCCCGCCCGGGCGGTCGCGTGGCTGGTGGTGGCCGCGGCCTTCGGGGCGCTCGGATGTCTGGCTTTCGTCGGAAGTCCCCTGGTGGTGATGCCCGCGCCGCTCAAAGCAGCCCTGGACGCCGCGCTGGGACCGGCGACGTTTAGCTTGGGCTGCTTCGTCACGCTGTCGGTGCTGTACCTGGGCCGGAGGTGGTTTGTGATCCCCGCGGTGGCCTGGGCGGTCCTGAATCTGTCGCTGCTGTTTCTGGGCCTGTCGATGACCGATCCGGATTTCGCCGCCATCGTCAGCAAGCCCGACAACGTGCCGATCGTCGCCATGGTCTACCTGCTGGCGTTTTTCACCTGGCTGGCCGCGGCCCAGGCAGTGGAAAACGATCGGAGGGCACAGCAGGCATCGCCACCGGTGGAAAAGGAGTACGCCGGCAAGGTGTTGGTGTGGCCCGACCTGGTCTACACGGAACTGATCTGCATGGTCCTGGTGACCGCGGTGCTGGTGGTCTGGTCGCTTGTGCTGAAGGCCCCCCTGGAGCAGCCGGCCAACCCGGTGGTTACCCCCAACCCTTCCAAGGCCCCCTGGTACTTCCTGGGGCTGCAGGAGCTATTGATTTACTCCGACGCGTGGAACGTGGGCATCGTGGTGCCATGCCTGATCGTCCTGGGGCTGATGGCCATTCCGTATCTGGACGTCAACAAACAGGGCAGGGGCTACTACACCATCCGGCAGCGGTGGTTCGCCTACCTGGTGTTTCAGTTTGGCTTCTTGCAATTGTGGATTCTGTTGATCCTGATCGGGACCTTCATGCGGGGCCCGAACTGGAGCTTTTTTGGGCCGTACGAAGCCCGGGATCTGCACAAGTCACAGGCGCTGGAGAACGTGAAGCTATCGGAGTATTTCTGGGAGTCGATGATCGGCCGCGAGGAGGTGCCGCAGGTGCCGGTCGAGGGCGGCTTGCCGGTTAAGTTGGGACACGTCCTCCGGCGAGAAATCGCCGGGCTGGTCTTGATGGGGTTGTACTTCATTGCCTTGCCGCCGCTGTTGGGTCGCACGGTGCTGCGGAGTTTCCGCCGGCAGATGGGTTTCGGCCGGTATATGATAATGGTCCTGTTGCTGCTGATGATGGCCACCTTGCCGCTGAAGATGTTCTTGCGTTGGACGTTCAACTTGAGTTACGTGGTGAGTATGCCGGAGTATCTGCTGAACTTCTAGGCCGCCGTGCCGGCGGCCGCTGAATGGCAGAACGGACGCTGAACGGTGAGTGGACGATGATATGAGAACCAGCGAGCGAACTTATTACAACCTCAAGCGGCTGCATCTTTGGATGGCCGTCTCCTCGCTGCTGCTGTTGGCCGTGACGGTGTGGACGTTGATCGCCGACCACAACCGCCAGTGGAAACAGTACCAGCGGACGTTCCAGGATCGAATCCAGCCGCGGATGACCGCCGCGCGGATCCGCCAGGAACAAAGCCGGGAGTCGCCCGACCAGGAAGAACTCGGCCGGCTCCGCCGAATGCTCCGAGAACAGCGGCCGAGTCTGGGCAAGCGACTGCTGCGGTTGCCGTTGATCGACGCCCTGGGCCGGCCGCTGGCGATCGAGCAGATCTGGCTGCCGGAACTGACCATCGACTACAACTTCCGCCAGGTCGCCCGCTTCGACCGCTGCATGACCTGCCACCAGGGGATCGACCAGACGCTGCCGGGCGATCCGTCGCAGCCGGCCTTCCCCCGCAGCCTCCCGCATCCTTACCGTTCGCACCCGCGTCTGGACCTGTTCGTCGGCTCGCCGAGCCCTCACCCGATGACCGAGTTCGGCTGCACGATCTGTCACGACGGGCAGGGCAGCGCGACGGAGCTGAAGTGGGCCTCGCACACGCCGAACGATGCGGCGCAGCGGGATCGGTGGCGGGAGGATTACGGCTGGTTCCGCAATCCGCATTGGGACCTGCCGATGCTGCCGAAGCGGTTCGCCCAGAGCCGCTGCCTGAAGTGCCATCACGAGGTAACCGACCTGGAGTCCAGCCGCCGCTGGCCCGACCCACCGGCCCAGAAGCTGCTGGCCGGCTACAACCTGGTCCGCCTCAGCGGCTGCTTCGGTTGCCATGAGATAAAGGGCATCGACGAGTCGGGCCGGTCGATCGGGCCCGACATGCGGCTGGAGCCGAACCGTGCCCAGGCTGCCGGGGGGCCGACGCCGCCGGGCACGTTGCGCAAGGTGGGACCGAGTCTGCGCGAGGTGGCCGGCCGGCTGGAGGCCGTGTTCCTGGACAACTGGATCCGCAACCCCGCCGTCTTCCGTCCCGACACCAGGATGCCTCGGTTCTACGGCCTGCACGCATATCTCGAGGGCCCCAGCCTGGCGGACGCCAAACGGTTCGAGGCGGTCGAGCTCCGTGCGATCACGGACTATCTGCTGGCTGCCAGCCGGCCGGTCGAGCCGCTGGCAGCACCGGCCGAGGTGACCGAGCCGCCGTCGGCCGAGCGGGGCCGGCGGCTGTTCGAGATCCACGGCTGCCTGGCCTGCCACCGGCACGACGACTTCCCCGAGGGCCAGTCGATCCAAGGCGCGGACCTTTCGAGGCTGGGCTCGAAGTACACGAATGAGATTGGCAAGGCATGGCTTGTCAGTTGGATTCGTGACCCGGTGCGTCACTCGCCGCGGACGAGGATGCCGAACTCGCTGCTGGAGCCGGTGCCGCTGGAGGTGAAGGGCGGGGATGCCGGCGCCGCCCCGCCCAGGATGTCCGACCCGGCCGCCGATATCGCAGCTTACTTGCTGGATAGCGACCAGGGGAAGCCCAAAGAACCTGCACCGCTTGACGAAGCGGACCTCGACGAGCTGGCCAAGTCATACCCGGGCAAGGCGGATCGAGATCCGGTCGGACTACTGGGCCAGATGACGGTCGAGGAGAAGCTCCTCGAAGTCGGCCGGCGGACCATCGCCCGGCGGGGTTGCTACGGCTGTCATGACATTGCGGGGTTCGAAAACGCCCAGCCGATCGGGCCGGCGCTGACGGATTGGGGGCGAAAGCAGGAGTCCCTGTTGGCGTTCGAGCAGATCCACGAATTCATTAGGGCCGCCGTACCGGCGGCCGCTAAACAGCCGAAGCCGGCGGGCGTCAAACGCTCGGACGCCGCACGTTTAGCGGCGGCCGGCACGGCCGCCACCAACACCGACCCGGACCGGGCCTTCTTCATCGAGGCCCTGCTTGCCCATCGCCGCGAGGGGTTCATCTGGCAGAAGCTGCGGGGCCCGCGGAGCTTCGACTTCAGAATGGCCGAGGCGAAGGGATACAACGAGTGGCTGACGATGGGCCGGTTCCAGCTCAGCGACCAGCAGCGGGAAGCGATCATCACCTTCGTGCTGGGACTGGTTGCCGAGCCGCCGGCGGAGAAATACGTCTATCATCCGGACGCGCGCCGCAAGGCGATCGCCCAGGGGCGCAAGGTGTTGGACAAATACGCTTGCGCCGAGTGTCACACGCTGGAGATGGAGCGTTGGACCTTCGAGTTCGACCCGGACGAGTTCGCGGATCCCCCGACGCTTCCGGACTACGATTTCCTCAGGCCGAAGATCTCGCCGGAAGAGATTGCCGCGTCGCAGGAGATCGACCTGCGGGGGCGTGGCCACGCGGAGGTGACGGGCATGCCGCGGGTGGATGCGGCCGGTGAGCTGCTCGAAGACGAAGACGACGAGGGCAACCCGCTCTATTTCTTCACCCTCTTTGAGCCGGCGGCGATCAACGGCAAGGTGTGGACGGTAGGCGGTGCGGAGCTGACGGTCTCCGGGCCGCAGCTTCTGGCCCGGCGTGCTCCGCTGGGCGGGGCGCTGGCCCGGCTGCTCCACCCGCGGGTGCTGGCCCAGGCCAGGCAGCCCGGCTCGAGGGCCACGGAGTTGGAGGCCCGGGGCTGGGTGCCGCCGCCGCTGGTGGCCGAGGGAGAGAAGGTCCGGCCCGCCTGGTTGCACGACTTCCTGCTCGAGCCGACGCCGATCCGTCCGGCGGCCGTATTGCGGATGCCGCGCTACAACATGTCGGCGGAGGAGGCGGGCAAGCTGGTCGATTACTTTGCGGCGGTCTCGGGCGTGGACTTCCCGTACAGCTCGCATCCTCGCAGCCGAGCTGCCTATTTGGAGGGCATGGAACGCCGACAGCCGGGCCGGCTGGAGCGGGCGATGCAGATCCTCGTCGATGGCAGGACCTACTGCGCCAAGTGTCACCTGATCGGCGATTCTGGCCCTGGCGGGGAGATTCGGACCACCCTGGCCCCGAATCTGGATCGGGTGGGCCGGCGGATCCGGCCGGAATATCTCCGCCGCTGGTTGGCCAACCCCAAGTCGGTGCTCCCCTACACGGCCATGCCGGTCAATTTTCCCCCCAGCGGCCAGCCCCTGGATCCGACGCGTTTTCCCGGCAACAGCCTCGAGCAACTCGACGCGGTGATGGACTTGCTGGTAAACTACGATTGGTACGTAAAGCGTCGCGCTCCGATTCGACGGCTGCTTGAGCCGGCTGCGGAGATGGAGTCCGACCCGGCGGGCCGGAAGCGATGATGCCGCCAAGACAAGAAGACCGCCGTGACGTGGGCCTTGCTCAAACCAGAGAGCCCGATGAGCGACGAATTCGATCGACGCACGTTCGTGAAAGGGGCGGCCG
>CAZUAM010000246.1:0-9698 GCA_964618095.1 uncultured Planctomycetaceae bacterium
AGATACCCTTGGAGGCTCAAGAATTCCCGAATTCTTGAATAATCCGGGCTAGGGCTCCTTCAGCCCGAAGGGCCGCCTCCCTCCGACGACGAGCGTGACAAAATCCCCCAAGCCGAATTGCCCCGAAACGACGGCACGTCACCCACGCCGAGTGCTCCCTGAGTACTGCGTACTGAGTACTCTCCCCGTCAGCCGCCGATTCACACGTCCCCACCCTGCCCGCGCTCCTGCCTTCCCCACCATCGCCCACCCGGCTTCCCCCAAGAAAACCCCTGCGTCCTCAGCGTCCTCCGCGGTCAGAAACTCGGGCTGACCTTGCCGCATCAGCCCCCAGCCCGGTTCACCGGGCTTCTCCGCGCACGCGCCATTCGGCCCGCCATCGATGGTCGGTCCAGCACTGCCAATCCACCCCCACCCCTATGGCAGGCATCCCGCAAACGCCTTACAATGGGGGCCTCAAGGAGGTTCCGCAGCCGTGCCAGTCGAAGCCAAACCGCTGTTTCGCCCCGACGTTCTCCGCGCCCACCTTGCAGGCTTCGAGTTGCCGGCCCACGTCGAGGCCTGCCGCCCCAAGCTGGCCCATTGGGCCGACCTGCTCGCCTCCGGCAAGGCCTACACCTTCAACGAACAGGAAATCCTCCCCGACTTCCTCACCGACTTCTTCTGCGAGCTCCTCGGCTACACCCGCCCCGCCGATGGTGGCCCCCGCTACACCATCTCCCGCGAAAAACACGTCCAGGTCGACGGCAAGTTTGCCGACGCCGTCCTGGGCGACTTCGGCCGGGGCCCAGACCGCTTCATCGTCGCCTTGGAGGGCAAAGGGCCGAAGGACCCCTTGGACCGCCCCTTCGCCGGCCGCCGCATGTCGGCCATCGATCAAGCCTACCGCTACGCCATCAACCTCCCCTGCGATTTCGTCATCGTCACCTCCATCCGGCAGACCCGGCTTTACTACAAGGGCGCCGACCAGCAAACCTATCAACCGTTCGATACCGAACAGCTTGCCGAGAGTGACGCCCTGCTCAAACCGTTCGTCTTCCTCCTCGGTGCCGAGCGGGTGGTTCCCGAAACCGGCCGCTGCCACTTCCACGAGTTGCTGGCCGAATCGGAACGCGTCGGAAAGCAACTCACCAAGCAGTTCTACCTCCGCTACGCCGACATGCGCCAGGACGCCTTCGAGCAGCTCTGCCGCGACAACCCCAATGTCCCTCGCCACCACGTCCTCAGTTGCGCCCAAAAGCTTCTCGACCGCGTGCTCTTCTGCGCCTTTTGCGAAGATCGCGGCCTCCTGCCCACCGAAACCATCCGCAAGGCCTACGAACACCAGGACCCCTACCATCCCCACCCGATTTGGGACAACTTTCGTGGGCTGTTCCATTCCATCAATCTGGGCAACGCCCCCTTGGGTATCCACGCCTACGACGGCGGGCTGTTTGCCGACGACCCCCTCTTGGACAACCTCAAGGTCTCCGATGAAGTCTGCCGCTACTTCTGGGAGTTGGGCCAGTACGATTACCGCCCTGCCCATCAAGCGGCGGCCTACGCCCCGGCGGCCGGCAATCGCAGCCTGATCGACGTTGACATCCTGGGGCACATCTTCGAGCAGTCCATTACCGACCTGGAGCGCCTCCGCAACGAATTGGACGGGCTGGCCGAACCCGCCAGCCTCCAGAAGCACAAGACCCGACGCAAGAAAGAAGGTGCCTTCTACACCCCCGCCTTCGTCACCCGCTACATCATCGAACAGGCTTTGGGGACGGTTCTTCACGATCGTTTCGAGCGACTCCGGCGGAGCCACGAGAAAACCGCAAGAGGCACGACCCGTAAAGTGTTGGCCGATCCGAGTGTCTATGAATTGGACAAGCTCAACAAGCCCCAGAGAAAGGCCTTGGTCAATTTCTGGGAGGCCTGGCAAGAAGAATTGGCCAGTGTCCGCGTCCTCGACCCCGCTTGTGGTAGCGGCGCGTTCCTCATTCAGGCGTTTGACCAGTTGCACGCGACTTACGAGGTCGTCAATGCTCGACTTGATGAGTTGGGGGAGCGCCACGGGCAACGAACCTTCTTCGACCTAAACAAACAGATCCTGGAGAAGAACCTCTACGGGGTGGACATCAACGAAGAGGCTATCGAAATCTGCCGCCTCAGCCTCTGGATCAAGACGGCCGCCCGCGGCAAGGTCCTCACCAGCCTCGACCATACCATCCGCGTAGGCAACAGCATCATTGCCGACCCCGCCGTCCATCCCAAGGCCTTCGATTGGCAAGCCGCCTTCCCCGAAGTCTTCTCCCCTCGCCCGCCTTGCGACAGCGGCGTGGGTGAGACGAACCTCCCCTCTCCCGCACGCGGGAGAGGGGCCGGGGGCGAGGGCCTCTCCGGCGGCTTCGACGTGGTAGTCGCCAACCCGCCCTACGTCCGCCAGGAGTTCCTCAGCCCCATCAAGCCCTATCTCCAATCGGCCTACCAAGCCTATCACGGCACCGCCGACCTCTACGTCTACTTCTACGAACTGGGCCTCCGGCTCCTCAAGCCCGGTGGTCTGCTCTCCTACGTCGTCACCAACAAATGGATGAAGGCAAACTACGGCGAACCGCTCCGCCGGTTCTTTGCCGAAAGGGCCTGGGTCAAATCGGTCGTCGACTTCGGCCACGCCAAGCAGATATTCGAGGAAGTGGACGTATTCCCCTCCATCGTCGTGGTCCGCAAGCCCACGCAAGACCTCAAGCCGACCACAGCCCGCCTCTGCACCATCCCGCGTGAGCAACTGCGGATTGATGATCTGAGCCGACAGATTGAGCACGAAGGCGTTGAGCTGCCACTGGCGCAATTGCGGGCCGAAGCGTGGCAACTTGAACCGGGCAGTGTTAATCGGCTATTGAAGAAGATTCAAGCGGCTGGCATACCATTGGTTGAGTTCACTGGATCGAAGCGCTATCGGGGGGTTACAACGGGGCTCAATGACGCGTTCATTATCGACCGCGAGACGAAAGACCGGATTCTCAAATCGGACCCGGCTAGTGCGGAGATCATCCGGCCGTGCCTGCGCGGTCAGGATATTGCGCGTTGGGTGCCCGAATTTGGGAACCAATGGATGATTGCCGCACGGCGCGGGATCAACATCATGTTGTATCCCGGTGTTATGGCGCATTTGTCGAACTACCGAGACCGTCTGGAGCCACGACAGCCTGGTCAACGAGGATCTCTTGGACGGAAACCCGGCAACTACGAGTGGTATGAACTCCAGGACGCGATGGATTTCTACGCCGAGTTCGACAAGCCGAAGATCTTCTATCAAGAGATACAGTTCCACCCCGCTTATGCGTTCGATGACGTACGACTGTACGGCAACAACAAGACCTCCTTCGTTTGTTCTGGGGACCTTTATCTGCTGGCTGTCCTCAACTCGCCCTTGATGTGGTGGCACAATTGGCGATACCTTCCCCACATGAAGGATGAGGCACTCTCGCCTAACGGTTATCTCGTGGCGGCGTTACCTATCGCTCAGCCGAGCGAGAGAATCCGGTGCGGCGCCGAAGCAAGCGTCCGGCAACTGATTTCGATCACGCGCACGGCGCAGGACACTCGAAAGGCCATACTCGATTGGCTTCGCGTGCAACACGACATCGAGAAGCCAAGCATGAAGCTTCGGGCACCCGTTGAACTGGACTGCGACGGCCTCGTCGCGGAAGTCAAGAAGGTTCGGGGCAAGAAGAAACCCCTATCGGCGGCCGCGCTCAAGAACCTCCGCGACGAACACGCCCAAACCGTCGAACCCGCCCGCGCCCTTGCGGCCGAAGCACTCAACCTCGAAAACGAAGTCAGCAACCTCGTCAACGAAGCCTACGGCCTGACGCCCGAAGAAATCGCCCTCATGTGGAAAACCGCTCCGCCTCGTATGCCGATCGCGGAACCACAACTGCCGGACACGAGCCAATGAACACGTATCAGCCCCCCGAGTTTCTCGCCACTGCGTTCAACTGCCCCTGTTGCGGCGCTTACGCTCAGCAAGACTGGTTTGATTTACAGCTACGCAACGAAAATACTATTTACGATTTTAGTGATCAAATGTCGGAACGATTCCACGGCTCGCAATGCGCGCATTGCGAGCGTGTGGCAATCTGGTTCAATGAGAAGCTGGTCTTCCCGAATATTGGGCCAGCCGAGTTGCCCAATCCCGACATGCCCGAAGACATTAAGGCCGACTATGAGGAAGCAAACACCATCGCCAACGCCTCACCGCGCGGCGCGGCAGCCCTACTGAGATTGGCGATTCAGAAGCTATGCAAGCACCTTGGAAAGCCCGGCAAGAACATCAATCAAGACATCGCAGCTTTGGTGGCCGACGGACTGCCGCCTAAGGTGCAACAAGCCCTCGATAGTGTCCGAGTGATTGGAAATGAAGCGGTCCATCCGGGGACTCTCGACCTGCGCGATGATCCGACCACGGCAGCACAGTTGTTCCGCCTGACTAACTTCATTGTCCAGAAGATGATTTCTGAACCGAAGGAAATCGACGGCATTTACTCCAGCCTGCCCGAACGCAAACGAGAAGAAATCGAACGGCGCGATAATCGCACACGTTGACGCAATAGAGAATTGCCCACTCGACAGAACGCATGAGGTGTCGGAATGACAAATTACGAGGTTGGCTTAGCCTGTCTTAACGGACATAACATCAACGGTTGCGCCAATTTATGTCCACAGTACAACGCGAAGTTCTGCGGAGAGTGCGGAGAGCCTACGATTGATGCCTGCCCGAAATGCAGAGCCGATATTCGGGGTGACTTGTTTTATGAGATGGAAACGATTGACGTAAAGCGCTGGAAGCCTCCCGCCTACTGCCATGAATGTGGCGCGGCTTATCCCTGGACCGAGCGCAGGACAGAAGCCTTAGCGGCTGCAATCGAACAGCTAGACGAGTTAACCGAGGCCGAGCGGGAAAAGCTGCGAGAGTCAATCCCCGACGTGATTCGGGAAACCCTGAAGACTGAAACCGCAGTTGCACGATTTAAGAAAGCGATTGGCAAGGCCGGCACCGTCGGCGGCAGACTTCTTTCTGACGTTCTCACGAAGGTTGCGGCCGAAGTGGTCGTCAAGTCCATGGGAATCAAATGAGACATAGCGCCGGCGGGCGCGATTCTCACAGCTATCGTCCCGACGCGGATCCGGCCGCGCCGTGATCGCTTGAACTCCGCGTCGGCACGTCCCGCAGTCCCCCGACACCCTACCACATCGCCGAGCGGGCAAACCTCCGCTTCTCGGTCTCCTCGATGCGCCATCCCCACGCTTCCCCCCTCGTAGGCGTCCGACGCGAACGCCGGCCATCTCTCCGGCCGCGGTCGCGGGCACACCCCCCTTTTGGTGCAAAATTGAGCCGGGCTTCATTAAGGTGATATGCCGCCTTAATCAACGTCACCTTAATCCCGGTTACGTCGACCCTTCCACAGAAGAGAAGCATCTAACACGTGAATGAGAAATGGTTTACGTCCTCTCGTCAGCATCGATCGTCCGCGTAAGTCATTGCGCCCCAGAACTCCAAGAAACCCGATCCGCCCGAATGAACGTAAGATGTTCCTGTACCTTTACTTAGGGACAAAACCGCCGCGTGTTGTCGGCCACACCCTTCCTTTGGGCTGTATCCAGTTACGTCAATTCTATCCGACGTAAGCCCAAATCTCAAGCCAGTTTATCGGCCAGACAATCCACCAAGATCTAACCGGACACGACCGAACCGCGGCCAATTTCCTTCCGCCCCCAAAATCGTCCCGCCGAGGGTCACTTTCCCGTCGCGCCGCTCCGGCCTAGAATAGCTCCTTTATGGGTGCACGACGCCTACCCCACTCTAGACCAGGAAGGTAATTCCGTGACCAAACACATCTTCGTAACCGGCGGCGTCGTCAGCTCCCTGGGCAAAGGCCTCACCGCCGCCTCGATCGGCATGTTGCTGGAACGCCGCGGACTGGCCGTCCGGCTCCAGAAGATCGACCCCTACATCAACGTCGATCCCGGCACCATGAGCCCCTACCAGCACGGCGAGGTCTACGTCCTGGACGACGGCAGCGAAACCGACCTCGACCTGGGGCACTACGAGCGCTTCACCAACAGCCCGCTCAGCCGCGACTCGAACTACACCACCGGCCAGATCTACCAGTCGGTGATCCAAAAGGAACGCCGCGGCGAGTTCCTCGGCCAGACCGTCCAGGTGATCCCCCACATCACCGACGAGATCAAAGCCGCCCTGGCCAAGCCGGCCGGCCCGGACGTCGACGTGGTGATCAGCGAGATCGGCGGCACCGTCGGCGACATCGAGAGCCAGCCCTTCCTCGAGGCCATCCGCCAAGTCTCCCTCGACGTCGGCAAGGAAAACTGCCTCTACATCCACCTCACGCTGGTCCCCTATCTCAAGGCCGCCGACGAGCTCAAGACCAAGCCCACCCAGCAATCGGTCGGCATCCTCCGCCAGATCGGTATCCAGCCCGACATCCTCGTCTGCCGCACCGAACGCTCGCTGGGCCGCGACGAGTGCGCCAAGATCGCGCTGTTCTGCAACGTCCCGGTCGAGGCCGTGATCGAGGAAAAGGACAAGGACTTCTCCGTCTACGAGGTCCCCATGAGCCTGGTCGAGCACGGACTGGACGAGCTGATCGTCCGCAAGCTGAAGCTGCCGGCCGGCGACCTCGACCTGGAAGACTGGCGCGACCTGCTGCACCGGCTCCGAAATCCGCAGCACGAAATCAGCATCGCGGTGGTCGGCAAGTACGCCGAACACCGCGACGCCTACAAGTCGATCTACGAGGCCCTGGACCACGCCGGAGTCGCCCATCGGGCACAAGTCCGCATCCAGCGAATCCACCGCCAGGCCGTCGAACGCGAAGGGCCCGAGCGGCTCCTGGCCGGCGTCGATGGCCTCCTGGTGCCCGGCGGATTCGGCGAGCGGGGGATCGAGGGCAAGGTCGAGTCCATCCACTTCGCCCGGCAGAAAGGAATCCCCTACTTCGGCATCTGCCTGGGCATGCAGTGCGCCGTGATCGAGTTCGCCCGAAACGTCGTCGGCCTCCAAGCCGCCAACTCCACCGAGTTCGACAAAGACAACCCCCACCCGGTGATCTGCCTGCTGGACGACCAGAAGACGATCACCGATAAAGGCGGGACCATGCGGCTGGGGGCCCATCCGGCCAAGCTGGTCCCCGGCAGCAAGGCCGCCGAGTGCTACGCCGCCCAAGATATCTCCGAGCGCCACCGGCACCGCTACGAGCTGAACAACGCCTATCGCCAGCAGTTCGCCGCCCACGGCATGCAGGTCACCGGCACCAGCCCGGACGGCCTGCTGGTCGAAATCGTCGAGATCCCCGAGCATCCCTGGTTCGTGGCGGTGCAGTTTCATCCGGAGTTCAAATCGCAGCCAACCGCCCCCCAGCCGTTGTTTGCCGGCTTTATCGGCGCCGCCGTGGATCGCCACACGGCCGCTGCCGAACGATCCCAAGAGGTGGAGACGCAGTAGGCCCCAGACGGCAGCCGGAAAGCCGAACACCGCACAGATAACCGTTTAGCGGCCGCCGATAGCCGGCAAACAGATCACCGTCTAGCGGCCGCCGATAGCCGGCAAACAGATAACCGTTTAGCGGCCGCCGATAGCCGGCAAACAGATAACCGTTTAGCGGCCGCCGGCACGGCGGCCTACTAAACCAGAAACCCCGGACCCCAAGACCCCAGCCATGTCCGACGAACCGGAAGGCAAACAGAAGAAAATCCTCATCGACGAGGACTGGAAGAGCCAGGTGGAGGCGGAAAAAGAAGCCGCTCTACCTGAGGAACCGTCGGCGAAGCCCCCCCAGCCCGAGTCGCCGTCGGATGCCTCCGGGCCGCTGCCGCCGCCAAACCTCACGGTCCTGGCCAGCAGCCTCTATCTACAGGGCATGGTCACGCTGGGACTACTGCCAAGTCCGGGATCCGACCAGCCCGAGGTCCACCTCGATCAGGCCAAGCATACCGTCGACACCCTACAGATGCTCCAGGAGAAGACCGAGGGAAACCGTACGCCCGACGAATCCAAAGAGATCGACAGGATGCTTCACGAATTGCGCCTGGCCTACCTCGAGGTGCACCAGGGGCGGAGTGATGAATGATGAATGAGCCTAGTGCACGGCGGTACAGTGATCATTCATCATTCTGCATTCATCATTCTGCATTGTCCTCAAGTCCATGCCCGGCCCGAGGAGAAGGGGTGGGCGCCTCATGCGCCCGAAAAGCCCCTCCCTGGCGACTTGCATTCCACCGGGCGACACGGCCGGGGGTGTCTGGGGGAAATCCACCGGGCCGGGCATGGAAAACTTCGCTTAGCCGGAGAGTCGGTCCAACAGGCGGCGGAACTTCGGCATCTGCCCTTCGAGGTATTTCAGCCAGTCGGGCGGGTTCCAGATCTCCACGCAGACCGCCGCACCCACCACCAGCACCTCGCTGCCCCGCTCGACGCCCAGGAACTCGCGGAACCCCTCGGGAATCAAAAGCCGCCCCCGGCCGGCCAGTTCGACCGCCTTGTGCCGGGTAGACAACAGCCGCCCCAGGAGTTGGACCTGCCCGATCCGCCCCTCCAGCTTGCCGGCCTGCATCTTCCGCCTGACCAGCTCCACGCCCTCGTCCAGCCGGGCCTGCCAGATGGCCGCGCCCCACAGGCTCACGCAGCCGGGCCGTTCCTTCGCCAGGATGCATTCGGCCGAATCGGCCGTCAGCAGATCGCCCAGCTCCCGGGGCACCGACAGCCGGTATCGCTCGTCCAGCGTCCGCCGGTACTCGCCCAGGAGGAACTCTCGAGGACCTGTCATCGTGTGCCCTTCGGGGCCGGATTTCAGTCGGGCGGTCGAGTCCGTTCTGAGACATTGCGACCTGCTCTATCTTAGCTGGCGGGCAGCCGTCCCGCAACTATCGGAGTCCTGGTCGAATAAATGGGCCAATATCCCGCAATTGAGAGTCTAGCAGTTTTTCCAGATCCTACAAGCACTTTCTGGGAGAATTCCGAGATTTCCCGATCCTGACCCCCGCATGGCGGGCCGATGCGCGCGTCAGGTGAAGACCGCACTGGCGGCTTGCTTGGGGGATGGCATCTGATTATCATGAGGGGGTAGCATCTTGGCGCCCTCTCCACAGCCGCGGTGCGAACGGCTTCGGACGGGCCGTTCGCCGATGTCTAAGGAAGAGCCGAATGCATCTACCCGAGACGTCTATCTACGTACTTGTGATGCTTGTGGTGGTTGTGATCCTCGTCATCAATGACGCAACCAAGAGGCACGCGGTACGTAAGGCGGAGGCCAAAGGTCGTAAGGTAAATCCGGCCTGGAAGAACAACCGAACGTCATGGGCTTTGGTGGTATCTCTTCTTGTGGGCGTACCTCTCTTATTGCTCCTCAGGCCGTATCTCTCGCGTTTGCCAGTCAGCCTTGGCTGGGCTTTCGCGATGGTGTGTGGATTCGTTGTGTTGTACGTCTTCCTCTATCCCTTGTGTATGGTTATGCTCGCAAGATTCAAAGGGCGCCATGCACTACGGGCCGTGCGACGCGCAAACTCGGGGGACATCCAAGGCGGAATTGATGATCTGCGCGGATGGCTTGCGAGTCATGAGTCTCGTCCAGATGGGTGGGAGGCTCTTGGGTTCTTGTACTGCATGCGTGAGGACTGGGGCGAGGCTCTTGCTGCGTTCGAACGTG
>CAZUAM010000247.1:0-9688 GCA_964618095.1 uncultured Planctomycetaceae bacterium
ATCGTGGCCGTGTACGGATCGGCCCCGACCGCCAGCTCGATCTGGCGGGGGACGGCGCCGGCGACCTCCAGCGTCGCGTTTCCGATGGTGACCGGGCCGCCCGGCTGGGCCAGGACACCGGGGCCGACCTCCAGCACGCCGTCGGTGTGGTTCAGATTGCCGTAAAGCACGACGCGGTCGCCCATCATCAGGGAACCCTCACCGGTCTTGGTCAAGCTCCCTTCGAGCATCCCGCTCTGAGTCAGTGTCAGGCTGGTCCCGGGTGAGGTGTCGACCGTGACACTGGTAAACGACAGGGGTGCGGAGATCGTATGATTGCCCAGCAGGACGTTGATCTGGGCGTCGCCGCTGGAGGTCTGAAGCGTGATGGCGGCCGTCCCGGCGAGCGTGAAGCTGTGGGTGGCGTTGTCGAAGTTGATCGTACCTACGGTTACCGGCGCGCTGACGGTCACTTCGCGGCCGGCGGTGACGGTATCGTCCAGGAAATTGGCCACCGCGTCCACGCCCTCCGGCAGCGCCTGGTTGAACCAGTTGTCAGGATTGTTGTACGACTCGTTGGCGTCGGTCTTCCATTGCAGTTCGAGGATTTCCTCCAGCCCCACCAAGGCGACAAATCCGGCGACGAGGTCCTTGCTGAGCGAGGGAACTCCCCCGGTGAAGACCCAGTTTTCGGCCAGGCTGGTGTCGATGAAGTAGTCGATGCCGTAGTCTCCCAGTGAGTCGCCTTCCAGCGTGGTGTAGGCAATGATGTACGCCGGTTCACCGTAGGGGCCCACCGGCGCGTTCTCGTTGACCAGCTTCAACGTCCAGCTTCCTCCCGGGGCCAGATCGAGGTGGCCGTTGACGAACAAGGCGTCCTCACCCGCGGTGTCAAAGCCCCACCGGTAGGTTGAGTCCGGTTCCATCCTCAGGTCGCCCGTGATGTTCAAGCGGCCGCCGCTGCTGCCTCCCGGGGACACGGTGTCCCGGAGCGAGAACTGGCCGGCCCCACCGTCCCATGCAATCGTGCCGTTGCCGCTGATGTCGCCGAAACTGGCGTTGCTGGGCTGGGTAGACGGGTGCGTATACGAGACAATAAGCTGTAGGTCCGAGGCACCGGCCAGCATGACGTTGCCCAAGATGGCGTCGGGGGCAGGGTCCACCAGATCGGGCACCACGACCGGCTTCAAGGTGGAGTTGGCGGTCACCGTGTAATCGGTATCGGGCACGCTGAGGTCCTCGCCCATAACGCCCGAGCCGCTTACGGTCAGTGTCCCGCCGCCGAGGGTCACCACGCTATGGTTGAGCAGGTCCGAGCCGCTGACCGTGAACGTCGAAGGGACTCCAATCTCGAAGAGCGCGTCGCCCAGCGTCAAGCTCTGGCTGATCTCCACGCTGCCCGCGGTCGTGTCCACGATACCGGCACTCAGTTCCATGACCTCGACGGCCAGATTGGCGGCCGGGTTCACGGAGCCGCCACTGACTTGCATGAGGTCAACGGCCAGATTGGCGGAGGTGCCCAGCGAGCCGCCGGTTACCTCGACGGTTTGCAGGCCGCCGCCAGCCAATGTCGTCGAGCCACCCGTTACCGTTAGCGTGGCGATGTCGGCCGAATCGACGGCGGCGGTCAAGGTGGTGGTGCCGCTGCTGTTGAGAGCCGCGGTCGTGAGGCCGCCGTCGACAGCAAGGGTTGCGTCCGAGCCGACGCGCACCAATTCGGTGACGGCCAGGCTGGTGCCGGTGGGGATGTTCAGCGCAGCGGTACCCGAGATCTGCACCGACACGGCGGTCTGGTCACCGTCCACGTTGACGGTCCCTCCCGGGATGGCCGCCGCCCAGTCGGTCGCTCCTCCAACCGAGGGATACTCGCCAGCAGCGCCGCCCGTCCAGTGCGGGTCAGTCCAGTCACCGGGATCAGTCTCATCCCAGGTCAGCGTATCCGCGAGTACGGCCGGGGCGACGGTGATGTCGTCCAGCTCACTGTCGGCGTAGCTGGCGTCGAACTTGAGCGTGTCGATCGCGATGCCGGCCCCGGCGGTGACCTCCTGCCAGGTCCACTGGTCCTCCGCGGTGTTCTCCACCGGCCCCCAGACCTGGGAGTCGTTCAGCCAGCCGCTGACCTGGTCGTCAATCGCATTCCCCCACATCGACCTGATCCACAGGCTTGGGACGGCAACCGCGCTGCTGAAGAAGACGTAGATGGGCTCGTCATGCGGAGGATCGGTCGCCTCGCTGGTGGGCGCGCCTTGGAGGAGTTCCTCGTACGCGAACCACCCGGGCGTGTCGGGGTTTCCCGGGTCCGGGTCGAACGTGATCTCGATGCCGGCGAGGGCACCCTCGGTCAGCGTGATCACGTCATCTTCCATCCAGTGAGCGCCGCCCACATATGCCGAGAAGTTAACCAACTCCGCACCGGCCTGTGTGCTCAAGGCGAGCATTAAAGGAACCATAACACAAAGAACCCTCTTAAGATGCATCGAACTCCTCCCTACGTTGCCTCCGTACGCCGGAGAGTCTCCGGCCTGGAATGAAAGTGAAACCGTCGCCATCGGCCACGATCGGCCGAATTCCCGTTGGACCGGCCAACGAGAAAATGGCGGACACTACAGACGCGTGCCGCCCGCAGGCCCCGCCAAATGGGCCCGGCAGGAGCAGGGGCGCCCCGCATCATCCACATGAACAACCAGCTTATCACAGTTGGCGCGACTTGCAAACGGGGCAGGCCCTTAACCGCCCGGGGCCAACTCACCCCATCTGGCCGGCGTGTGTACCGGATCAGCACGCCAGGTCCTGCCTACCTTCTTCTCCTGTAAAGCAGCATCAGGCACGCGCCGATGGCCAGGAGCGAAAGCGTGGCCGGCTCCGGGACCGGGTCGACGGTGATGTCGTCCAGCTCGCTGTCCGAGTAGCTGACGTCGAACATAAGCGTGTCGATCGCGATGCCGGCCCCGGCGGTGACCTCCTGCCAGGTCGACCCCGGTTGCTCCGTGCTCGTGCTCGCCACCGGCCCCCAGACCTGGGAGCCGCTCAGCCAGCCGCTGACTGCGTCGTCAGATGGGTCGCCCCATTCATTCCTGATCATCAGGCTCGGGACGATAACCGGGCTGCTGAACAAGACGTAGATGGGATCGTCCACCTCGGTTGCCTCGTTATAGGACGCGCCTTGGAGGAGCTCCTCGTACGAGAACCACCCCGGGGTGTCACCGCTGCCCAGGTCCGGGTCGAACGTCACCTCGATGCCGGCGAGGGCACCCTCGGTGAGGGTGATCACCTCGTTCTCCATCCACTGAGCGCCGCCGCCGTATGCCGAGAAGTCAACCAGTTCCGCGCCGGCCTGTGTGCCCAGGCCCAGCACCAGGGCAACCATAACACAAAGAATCGTCTTCAGATGCATCACACGCCTCCCTAATCTTGCCCCCGAACACCGAACAGTTTCCGGCCCGAAACGAAATGAAACCATCGCCATGGACCACGATCTGCCGAACTCACGCTCCAACGCTCTGCGAGAAAACGGCAGGCACTGCAGATGCATGCGGCCCGCAGGCCCAACCACATCGACCCGGCCAGAGCAGGCGCAACCCGCATCATCAGCATAGACAACCAGTTTACCACACTTGACGCGAACTGCAAAACGGATCAGGGCGCTTTCTCCGCAGAATTCCCGCGTTTCTGGAGGCACCCCGCATACCTCGATCAATCTAGTCAATCAGGACGTATCCGGTCCCTGCCCAGAATATCTCTTCGGCGCCTGGTGTGCAGATCGCGCTAAATCATCTTTTCCAGGCTTTCGCAAAAGATTTTCTGTCACCGCGCGCGTTGAAGTCGGGCAGTGATGGCCCCAATCCCCCGGCCCACTCAATAGCCCCTTCCGGGATGAGTTCCTGGCGGGGGAGGACTTCGAGCACGTTGCTGACGCCCGGGCCCGTTGCACGCAGTGTCGGCTGGAGTACAATCGATGGGGAAACGCCCCTGTATCGCGAAAGGAGAGACAGGTGCGCCGAACTCAGCGGCCTCGAAGAAAACAAGGCTTCTGGCGCCATGTGCAACTCCTGCTTGCGATGCTCGTGCGACCTTCCTTCAAGGCACGGGCTCACTGCATCGAGCGGAATACAAGAGGCGCGGGTGTTAGACTGCGATGCCAACTTGCCGAGCGGAGATCTCTTACCATGGCAACCGTTCTGGGGTTTTTCCTGATGACGGTTACCGTGGTGGCGCAGGAGACCAAGCCGGCTGGCGGCGGGAATCCGGACGCCCCCGCGACGGTCCAGCGTTGGGAAGCCGAGTTCAACGAGCTTGCCGGGCAGCTTGGCGACGCTGACTATCCCCGCTATCGCCAGGGCGAGAAGGCGCCGCCCGTTCTGAACGCCCACAGCCTCCTTTGGGAAACGGACCGCGACCCGCTGGATGTCGTGTTGCGGAGAACGGCAGCCCTGCTGGCCGACCTCCAGCGGCTTTCGGGCAACCGCATGACTGGGTACTCCCGCGAACTTGCGCAACTGCGAAGGTCTTCAGATCAGATTCCGCCGGCCGGCAAGGGCACCCCCTCCTTTTCCCGCCGCCGCAAGCTGTTCCTGGCCGCCTGCGGACTGCGCCGTCGGTTAGCCTTGTCGAACCCCCTGCTGGATTTCAAGCGGATCATCTATGTCCGCGGGGAAGGCTACAGCGGCCTTTTCCAGACGGCCCCGTGGGAGAAGTTCACGCACCCGAATCGGGCCTGGGCGAAAGAGGAATGGGCCACGTTCAACTTCCGCGATCCCCAGGGGGAAGAAGAGCCCCGCGACACGGAGCGGTTCCCCGGCCTGTTTGTGTGCTCGGGCTTCAAATCGGAAACACCTCAGGTCAAGCCCCTCTTTGCGGAGTCGCGGTTGCGGGACGGCCGGCACAAGGGCAAGATCCTGGCGGCGTTTCCGGGGGCCTACCAGTACGGGTTTGACCTCTCTTACGACGGCAAAACGGTGCTCTTCGCGAAGCAACTGGGTAAGACGGGCCCCTACCATATCTTCAAGGGAACGGTGGACCCGTCGGCGCCGGGCGACCCGAGCGGCGCGGAGATCGTGCAGTTGACCGACGGATGGTTTGCCGACTGGGAGCCGTGTTTCCTGCCCAACGGCCGCATCGTCTTCGTGTCGCTGCGAAGGTGGATTGCCGCTCGCTGCCAGTCGGAGTTCATGCAGGCCTGTGGGACGCTGTTTTCGATGAAGGCCGACGGGACAGACCTCCGCCCGATCAGTTCTCACGAAACCAGCGAGTTCCACCCCACCGTGGACAACGACGGCAAGCTCGTCTACACGCGCTGGGATTACGTGGACCGCGATATCGACGCCGGCCAGAATCTATGGACGTGCTACCCGGACGGCAGCAACCCCCGCGCCCCCCACGGCAACTACATGGAAGAGCGAACCGAATACGATCGGCCTTCGGCCGAGTTTCATATCCGGGCGATCCCCAACCGGCGGGGGCGATATTTGGCCATCGCCGGCTGTCACCACGGCTCGGCACCGGGTGTTCCCATCCTGATCGACACGTCGATCCGGGACGACAACGGGATGAGCCAGGTCAAGATCATCCGGGGCATGAACCTGCCGAACGAGTGGCTCGATTCAGGCGGTGACCGCAAGCCGCGTCCGGAGGCGTGGTATGTCACACCCTGGCCCCTGAGCGAGAGCTATTACCTGATCTCGAAGAGAGCCGACGACGGCAACTTCGACATCTGTTTGATGGACAAGTTCGGCAACACGGAGGTGCTGGTTCCGGATGCCGGCTTGGGTGCCCGCCCGCTGCGGCCGCGGCCGGTCCCGCCCATCCTCCCCACCGGCAATCGGCAGGGGGAGCCAGATGACGACGCGGGCCACCCGAAGGCGGTGATCAGTGTGACGAACGTCTACGAGTCCAACAAGCGGTGGCCCGAAGGTACGCAACTGAAGGCCCTCCGGATTATCCAGATCGTCCCCAAGCCCTGGTGCAGCACCCTGGAACATCGCCATACCGCGGGCTACCCGATTGACGGCATGCCCCGGATGGTGCTCGGCACGGTTCCCATCGAACCGGACGGCAGCGCCTACTTCGAGGCGCCCGTGGATCGGGAAATCTATTTCCAGGTGCTGGACGAGCGGGGAATGGCCGTCCAGTCGATGCGATCGGGCACCTTCGTCCGCCCGGGTGAGCACCTCAGTTGCGTCGGCTGCCACGAGGACAAGTGGAAGGCCCCATCGTTGCCGGCCGGTCCTCCGTTGGCGTTGCGGCGTCCGCCGTCGAAGATCCGGCCAGACGTGGACGGGTCCTGTCCGCTTACCTTTGCGCGGCTGGTCCGGCCCGTGCTGGAACGGACCTGTGTGCCGTGCCACGTGAAGGAAGGCGAGGGCCCGCAAAGCACCGAGTTCAGCGCGCATAAGGGTTATGCGTACTGGGGGTATCAGTCCCAGACGATTCCCGGCAAGTTCGGCGCGCGGCAGTCGAGGCTGGGGCAGGCCCTGCTTGAAAGCCACATGGAGCGGATTTCAGAGGAGGATTTCCACCGCATGGTCCTCTGGCTCGATGCCAACTCCATGGACCTCGGCGCCTTCCACGACGACCAGGCCCAACGAGCCGGCCGGAAGGTCTGGCCCTTGCTCGGCGCGGATCCGCAGAACCCGACCGGAGTGGAGGGAAATGCCGGCCGACGACCCCGCCGGGATACTTGCAGCTCGGTGAAACGCAACGGCACGATAGTCGCGCCCGACCAACTCGACGGCACCACGCGGGACCGCCGGCTGCGCGTCTTCGGCAAAGCAGAACAAGCGGAGAGCGTCTCGAAGGACATGCCCTCCCATCACGAGATCAGTCAACAATCATAGGCAAACGGCAGGAGAATCAGCCATGCGGTATCGAGTCGTAAGGACGATTGCCGGGATCGGCACCTTCATCGCGTTCTTTTTGTGTCTGGCGTTGACTTCAACGGCCGCGGACGGCCGGCCCTGCAAACGGACCCTTGCTGCTGCGCCCACACCAGGATGCCCCACGCCCAGAAGCACCAAGAGGTAAGCTATGAGACAATCATCTATTCTGTATTTGGCAGTATGGTCATGCTGTATGGCAATCAGACCGGCCCTCGCCTTGGATAACGGCGCGGCCCGAACGCCGCCGATGGGTGTGAATCCCTACAACTACCTGGCGGCCTACAACGAGCAGATGTGGAAGATGACCGCCGACGCCATGGTCGCAAGCGGCATGAAGGGCGCCGGCTACCAGTATGTAAACACTGATTGCGGCTGCTGGCATTACAACAAGGACAACAAGTCCTGCCGGCGCCATGCAGACGGTACTCTCATCGTTGACACGGCCCTGATCCCCAACGGATTGAAACCCCTCGCAGATTATATTCACGGCTTGGGCCTGAAGATCGGTCTCTACAACATGCCCGCAATGATGGGGGAAACCGCGGGAAGCGGGAACATCGAACGCGACGCGAAGTCCATGGCGCAATGGGGAATCGACTATCTCAAGTTCGACGGATGGACCGGCTCTTCCGAGGCGGACTTCGTAGCAATGCGCGACGCCCTAGTGGCTACAGGTCGTCCGATCATCCTCAGCATCAATGGAGCCCGGGGCGGGAAGCTCGCCAACATGTGGCGCACCAGCGGTGATATCGATCCCGAATGGAAGAGTATTATGGGTTGCATCGGCACGCATGCCACCGACGGCGGCGGCAAGCCGGGCGGATGGCCCGATCCGGATATGTTGGAGGTCGGCAACATGGGCAACGAAACCGAGGAAATCACGCATTTCAGCCTCTGGTGCGTGACCTCCTCGCCGTTGCTTGCCGGGAACGATATCCGACGAATGTTCCTCTCCACCCACTACATCTTGCTCAACACCGAGGCGATTGCCGTGAATCAGGACACGGCCTTTGCTGACAATCCATCCTACGGCGGCTCGAGAAAACGAGTGAAACGGAGCGGAAACATGGAAATCTGGCTCAAGACGGTCACCGGAGGCGCCAAGGCGGTGGTGCTGGTGAACACCGGCAACCGCACCGCTTCGCTCACGGTCAACTGGTCCGATATCGGCCTTCCCCCGGGTGTCGCCCAGGTGCGCGATCTGTGGGAGCACAAGAAGCTCGGTTCGTTCACAAACAGCTATTCCGCACGGGTGCCCAAGCACGGGTGCAAGTTTCTCAAGATCGTCGCGGGCAGCGAGCCGATTCCCGGGCCCCCGGCCACCTGGTTTCCAAAACCTGAAGATCCGAAACCCATTACGCCACTCCCCAGAACCGGCTGGACCGCAACATCCAATCTGGGCAACTCGTCGGTCTATATCGACGGAGACATCAAGACGCCTGCCATGGCTTCGGGCTCGCAGAAGTTGAACTGGATTGCGATCGACATGAAAGGGCAAAAGACATTCAATTGTGTGATACTCAATTCACCCATCTCGGGTGTCGGTACCGCCCTGAAGCCCTATCGGGTATACCGGTCGGTTCACAATATACGTCTCTATGTGTCGGACGGTGGGACGGACTGGCGGGGTCCGGTCTATTCGGGTTTCATGGGCCCGCGGAACTATGCGGCAATGACGTTCGCCAATCAGACCGCGCGACATATCAAGATCGTTGACAGCCTATCCAGCGATTGCCAGACGACCGGTTGGGTGACCGATCGCCTTTGGGTGCCCTTCGGGGGAGAGGATCTGCAACAGGTCACGGAGGTGTATGCTGCCAACGTCAACAATCTTCCCACCGAGCGATAGGGAACTCCCGCGCCCTCAGCCATCAACGTAATCCGCCTTCCCGGAATGTTGCATTCGATATAGTGCAGCACGCGGCGCAAGAGAATGAAATCAGGTTCATTGAGCAGGGGTGGGATCAATCAGAGGAGAACAGCGGCGAGTCAAGACTCAGGGCAGTTTGCCCAACACGGACGCTGGGCTGGGACTACTCTGCGGCAGGTGTGCAGCCGGCCCGGTCGTGTTGCGCCGGATAGACGGCTGGAACGCCGTTGTCCATGCCATGCGACTCAAACACGGGGTGATGAAGCCCCTTGATATCGCAGGACAAGGAGAGTAAAGTAGATCGTGCCCGCAGGGGAACCAACCAGATCCCCCCCCACGCACAGGCGGGACACGACCGGATTTCGTCGTATGTACTTGGAGACCACTCAGCACCGAAAAGAGGTTCAATCATGAGGAATGCAAGCGTGAAGTGGTTTGCGGCAGTGGTGCTTATGGGCACAGTATCAGCAATGTGGTGCACAACGGCCGTGGCACTGGTGGACCCGATACCGGCGGGCTGGACGCTGGTGGAAGACGATGACCCGAGTTGGACGATTAACGGGGGAGCCAGCTACACCTCCACCGATGAGATCCCACAGCTAAAGAAACGATTGCCAAAGGGCAATAACAGCCATATTGGCATCTGGGAGTTCATTGGCGCCAACGCCGAGATTCAGTTCGACGGCCAAGGCGTGCGGATCTACGGTTATCAACCGGGGGAAGGAGGCAAGGCGGACATCTACATCGACAAGAAACTGGAGAAGGCAGGAGTCGTGTGGGATCCCAAGGCTGCCTTCAAGCCGGATCACCTCTTTTTTGAGAAGAAGGGATTGTCGAAGGGCAGGCACACGCTGACCATCAAGAGCGTCGCGCCCGGCTTTGAAACCCTTGGCCTGGACGGCGCATCAGTCCCCACCATCGACTATATCCTGGTTCAGGGAAAGGGCAGCGTGGTTAAGACCGC
>CAZUAM010000248.1:0-8602 GCA_964618095.1 uncultured Planctomycetaceae bacterium
TCGTTTGTTCTCAATTACTTAGATGCGATTCTCTTCCGGAACTTCGGGCTAAACATCGCCGTGGTGGCGCTGCACTGACCTGCGGCGAGACCCCGATTTCCGACCTCCTACGCCGTGTTGCCGTAGACGATCTTCTGGAGTGCCTGCTGGAGAGACAGGCCGCTGACGGGCTGAAGAACCCGCTGGTTGGATGCAACGGGCGGGCGAACAGGGGGTGCCGGAATCGAGTGTTCCACGGCCGGCGGTGCCAGGGGCGTTGGTGCCGGACGCACGGTCAACAGCAGCACCCCAAAACCCGTCAGCAGACCGCCGGCCAGCCCGATCAGCGCCGTCATGGCGCGGCTCAGGCCGACCGGCCGGGTGCCGGTGTCGGGGAGATCGATCTGGGCGATCAGGCTTGCCGTTCGGGCGGCCGCCTGACTGGCGTGGGCGTCGGCCAGAGTCCGTCTGGCCGATTGCAGCAGCTCGGTCCGGTTCTGTGTCTCGGCGACCAGGTTGGCATACCGGGTGCGCAGTCCGGCCAGGCGATCGAACCGGCCCCGGACGTCGGCCAACTGCTCCTCGAGCGATTCGACCCGGGCGTCGGCAAGCCGAAGTTCGACCTGGGCGATTTGGATGGCGTTTCTCAGCTCATTATTCAGATCCCGCAAGACTTCGTTTTGCCCAGCCTTGGCGACTTGAACCAGCGGGTGGGCGGCGGTCATTTTTCCGAGCAGGTTGCTGGTATTCAGCCGGGTAGTGCTGAGCCCATCGCTCAGTCGCCTGAGTGTGGCGTGCGATTCGAGCAGCCGATTAGGCAGCGCCTCCACTCGGCCGGGATGACTCAAGGCCGTTTGGAGCAGAGATCGTAGTTCGGCCTTGGCGCGACGGTCGGTCTTGGCCGCGCGAAGCTCGTTTTCCACCGCGACGACTTTCTGGCGCAAGTCGCTGCCGCCGGCGGGCGACTGGTGCAGAATCCTCAACTCGGCCAGATCACTGCCGACGCCTTTCTCCAATTCGGTCAACTTGGCGCTAGAATCCTCGAGGTCGGCCTCCGTCAGGGCCACCGCGTTTTCGAGTTCATTGATCATGCTGGCGGCCCTGTCGTCCAGGAGTTGCTGGAATCGCGCCTTCAACTCTTTCACAATCACCGTGGCCAGGGCCACCGCCCGAACCCGGTCCTCGCTCTTGACCTTCAGATAAAACACCTCGGTCTTGCCGAACTCGGCCCCTTTGGGCGGGTCCAGCTTGACGTGTTTGCGCAGGCGGACGATGTCACGGGCGGTGGGCCAGGCGGCCTTGTTCTTCTTGTAGTTTGGCGGCGGCCCTACTTCGGTAAGTGCAGCGGCGAGCACGCCGCGGCTCTTGACCAGCTCCAGGATCGTCTCCTGGACCGTCTTCATCTCGTCGGTACGGCTGAACTTCCCCAGCCCCTGTTGGCTGTTGGCCACCTCGTTGCGGACGATCAGCGCCTGCGACGCTTCCCAGGTGGGCAGACGCACTGCCGCGTACACCGCCCCCAACAGGCCCAGCGCCACGGTGGGCACCAGCCAGCGCTTCGGGTGAACCACCAGGATACGGGCAACTTCTCCGGGACTGAGAACCGGTTGCTGTGCAGGATACATTTCGGCTGTTCTCGATTTAGGTGTGGGGTGGATTGGATCGGTCGTAGGGCTGATCCGTAAACGGGACCACGTCTTCGTGCACTGCGAATTGCAAAGCGGATGCCAACCGGGGCGACGGGCCGGTTGTGCCCGCTTGTGGGGCGTCAAAACACCCGGAAACCGAAGACTTCTGCGGGCTTCTGGCGGGCCGAACCTCTTGCTCCTGCAATCGTTGTGTTGCCGCCGTGCAACGCTCCGTTGCCCGCGGGCAACCCGAGTGGCAGTGCTGCTTCCACGCCTTTCGTTTCCCTGGGCAAAATCCATTTGCATCCGGTGCAATCTGACAAAGAGTTAAGAAGGCAAGTTTGCGCCGACGGAGTCGTGTGTCCGCGGTGGTACGTGTTCACCCCCCGGCAAAGTCCAAGGATCGTGGGACAGCACACGGACCTCCCTGAGCCCCCGGCTCTGCCGGGGTTTGCCTTCCGATTTCGACGTGCCAATTGGCAGACGTTGAATCAACCGGCTCAAGGACTTACCACCGCCAGCGAACTCGACGACCATGCAAGTTTTCTGCCTTTCCGGCCTTGACGAACTGGCCCCCTACGCCGACGACTGGGATCGGCTGTCGGGCGGCGTGCCGTTTCGCAGTTGGGCCTGGCTGTCTGCCTGGTGGCGGCATTACGGACAGGCCCGAAGTGGCGGATTCGGCGGGCCCCGACTCTTCGTCCTCTGTGTCTTTGACCTTGACGACACGCTGGTTGGCCTTGCGCCGTGGTACCTCGACGGCGGCGGTCCGTCGGGCCGCGTGTTACGTTGGCTCGGTTCGGGCGAAGTTTGCAGCGACTACCTGAGCCTGCTGTGCCAGGCGGGCATGAAAGACCAGGTGGCCCAAGCGATAGCCGACCACCTGACCGAAGTTGAAGCTGCGGAGAACAGCGACCCCGAACGCTGGGACCTGTTGAAACTCGAGGGCATCGATGCCCAGGATCATGTAGTCAACCGGCTGATCGAGCACTTGGCCGAACGGGGAAACACCGTCCATCGCCGGGCCGGGCCAAACTGTTGGCGGATCGAACTGCCCCAAACCTGGGACAAATATCTGGCCACGCTCTCCAAGAGCCATCGCAAACAAATTCGCCGGCTGGAGCGGAACCTGCTCCAGAGCGGTCGGGCCGTGCTGCACACGGTCCGGCAGATCAACGAGCTGCCCCGGGCGATCGACCTGCTGATCGAGCTGCACCAGCGGCGGCGACGTGCGCTGGGAGAACGAGGTCGTTTCGCGTCGAGGAGGTTTGCCGCCTTCCACCGGGAAGTCATGCCGCAGTTGCTCCTCGACGGCCAATTGCAGCTCCACTGGCTGGAGCTGGACGGCAAGCCCGCCGCCGCCGAGTATCAGTTGGCCGCCGGCGGCGTGGTTTACGCCTACCAGTCGGGAATCGATCCGGATGCCCTCGGCCAACAGCCCGGCCGGCTGATCACCTTGGCCATCCTGCGGCGGGCCATTGAGCAGGGTTATCGGGCATTCGACTTCCTGCGAGGGCACGGGCTCTACAAGGCGCACTTTCGTGCCCAGGCGCGTCCCAGCCTCGCCGTCCGTGTCGTCCCCGACCGGACCTCCGCCCAGCTACGCCACGGGCTCTGGCTGGCCGGCAGCAACGTCAAACGATGGATCAAGAGCAGCCTGAGACTGGTGGGAACATGCCGATCTGGAAGCGACTCCTATTGAGCGTCTATTACCACGGTTCTCAGCCGCTGCGTTGGTGGAATCGGCGCTGCGCCGTGGCCCGGGGCCGCGTCCCGGTAATCGTGCTCTTTTATCACCGGGTGGCCGACGACCAGCCGAATGGTTGGACCATCTCCAACCGGATGTTCGCCCGGCAAATGCGTTGGCTCCGGGCCCGTTTCGAGCTGGTTTCGCTGGCGGAGGCCCGGCGGCGGGTGCTTCGCGGCGCGAATCACCGCCCGTGTGTCAGCATCACGTTCGACGACGGCTACGCGGACAACTGCCGGGAGGCGATTCCGTGGTTGATCAAGGAGCGGATTCCCTGCACCTACTTCGTCACCCTACAAAACGTGCTCGACGGCCAGCCGTTCCCCCATGACCTCGCCCAGGGCATTCCGCTCTTGCCCAACACGCTCGAGCAGCTCAGGGCCATGGCGGGTGCCGGCATCGAGATCGGCGCACATGCCTACACACACGCGAACCTGGCACGCATCACGGATCTCCGCAGGCTCCACCGCGAAGTGGTCTCGGCCGGCCAAGACCTCCAGCAGGTGGTCGGCCGGCCGGTGCGCTACTTTGCCTTTCCCTACGGTCAGCCCGTCAATCTCAGCCGCCAGGCGTTCGAGACGGCCTACCGGGCCGGCTACGAGGCCGTCTGCTCGGCCTACGGCGGTTATAACTTTCCCGGCGGCGACGCCTTCCACCTGCAACGCATCCCCGCGGACGACCAGATGATCAGGCTGAAAAATTGGACCACGGTCGACCCTCGAAAAGTCAATACGCCAAGATTCGTTTACGAAAGAGCCGCTCCCGTCGGTAGCAGTTTGCAGGTTAACAATACGATGTGAGGCTTTCCCTGGTTCCCAAGCTCCAGCTTGGGAACCAAGTGGCGGCGGGAAGTGGCCGGACAGCGGCGGTTCCCAAGCTGGAGCTTGGGAACCAGGTAGACCTTGGGAACCAGGTAGACCTTGGGAACCAGGCAGAGCTTGGGAACCAGGCAGAGCTTGGGAACCAGGCAGAGCTTGGGAACCAGGCAGAACTTGGGAACCAGGCAGAGCTTGGGAACCAGGTGGACATTACTCTCCCGAGTGTCAATACTCTGCCGAGTGTCAATAAACGGGTGAAGAAGCCGTGAAGCCAAATCGCTAACCCTTGATCTCTCCATGGAAAACACCCCCGGCAAGCATGAACCATCAAGCCATACCGGCGCCCTGCGCACCGACACGCTGGTAGACAGCGTGATCGTTATGCTGGGGCTGACGGCCGTGCAGCGGTTGGTGGGATTCGGCCGGGCGATCCTGTTCTGCCGCTGGTTGGATCCCGAACAACTGGGCCGGTGGGACATGGCCTTCAGCTTCATGCTGCTGGCCGCGCCGCTGGCGGTCTTGGCCATCCCGGGGGCGTTCGGACGTTACGTGGAACTCTATCGCCGGCAAGGCCAACTGCGACCCTTCCTGCGGCGGACCATTTTGCTGTGCGGGGGCCTGGCCGCGGTGGCAGTGGTCGCCATCCATCTGGCACGAGGTTACCTCTCGCAGTTGGTCTTCGGCACGCCGCACCAGGCCCACCTGATCTCCCTGCTGGCAATCAGCCTGGCCGCCGCCGTGGCGTTCCATTTCCTGGTGGAGCTGTTTACGGCCTTGCGTAACGTGCGGCTGGTTTCGGCCCTGCACATGGTAAACAGCCTGAGCTTTGCCACGCTGGGCATCTGCCTGCTGCTGGGCTGGCAATGCGCCGCGACCAGCGTGGTGGTGGCCTACGGCGGGGCCTGCCTGATCACCTTCGGCGTGGCCTCCTACTGGCTGCGGCGGACCTGGAAAACGCTCCCCCGGGTGGTCCAACCGCTTACGCATCGTGCCCTCTGGTCCAAGATGGTGCCGTTTGCCGGATGGGTGTTGCTTGCCGCCGTGCTGGCCAACCTGTTCCAAATCGCCGATCGCTACATGATTGTCCACTATTCGACGATGCCGGCCGCGGAAGCCCTGGTCCGGGTGGGCAATTACCACAGTTCGCGGGTGGTGCCGCTGCTGCTGGTCTCCATTGCCCTGATGCTCAGTACGATTATCACGCCGCATTTGAGCCACGATTGGGAGGCCGGACGGCGGGATCGCGTGGTGGCGCGGCTGGGCCTCTTTCTGAAGCTGGTCGGTTTTACCCTGATGGCCGCGGCGGTGGCCGTGCTGTTTGCCGCGCCGTTGCTGTTCGGCGTGGCCTTTGAGGGCAAATTCTCCGGCGGGCTGACCGTGTTGCCCTGGACCTTGACCTACTGCATCTGGTTCGGGCTGGCGATGATCGCCGAGAACTACCTCTGGTGTGCCGAGAAGGCACGCCTGGCAAGCCTGGCCCTGCTGATCGGCCTGCTGCTGAACATCGGCCTGAACCTCCTCCTGCTCCCCCGGATGGGGCTCCTGGGGGCCGTGCTGGCGACCACGGTCGCCAACTTGATCGCGTTGCTGCTGATCTGCACGTTCAACCACCTGCTGGGATTCCGCATGGACCGCGGCACGCGGGTGATCCTTGCTCTACCACTGGTCATCTGCCTGGGCCCCTGGCTGGCCCTGTTAGCCCTGCTGGCCGTGGCCCTGGAAGCCTTCCGCTCCGACCGGCTGCTCTCGCGCGAAGAGAAACAACAACTTGCCGAAGGTTGCCGGCAATACCTCCAAAGACTCAAGAATCTGCGCTGGATTAAGGCATGTTTCCTTGCGGCAAAAACCTGATTGCGCCCGACGACCGCGGGCCGCTGCGGGTGATGTTCGTGATTACGAGCATGCCGGTCGGCGGCGCCGAGACCTTGTTGGTGGAGTTGATTCGCCGCCTGGACCGCGGGCGGTTTTCGCCCGAGCTCTGCTGCCTGAAATGCTTCGACCCGCTGGGTGAGCTGTTGGCCCAAGAGATTCCGGCGTTTACCGGGCTGTTGGCGCACAAGTACGATTTCGCCGTGCTTTGGCGGCTGGTGCGGTTGATGCGGCGGCGGCGAATCGACGCGGTGGTAACGGTGGGCGCCGGCGACAAGATGTTCTGGGGCCGGCTGGCCGCCTGGTTGGTCGGTGTGCCGGTGATCTGCTCCGCGTTGCACTCCACCGGCCCGCCCGACCACGTCGAATTGCCCAACCGCCTGCTGGCACCCGTCACCGATGCCTTCATCGCAGTGGCCAAACTGCACGGTTTATACCTCACAAGGCACGAGGGCTGTCCGGCTCACAAGGTGCGGGTGATTCCCAACGGAGTGGACCTGGAGAAGTTTCATCCCGGTTGGCCCAGCCGGCCGTTGCAGGAGGAGTTGGCCCTGGCACCGGAAACGCCGGTGGCCGGCATCGTGGCGGCGTTGCGCCCGGAGAAGAATCACGAGTTGTTCCTCCGCGCCGCCGCGGTGGTTCACCGTGAATTGCCCTGGGCTCGGTTCCTGATCGTCGGCGACGGACCCCGGCGCGCGGAGCTCGAATCTCTCGCCGGGGAATTGTCCATCTCGGAGGTGGTCCATTTCCTGGGTACCCGCTCCGACGTACCCGAGATCCTCTCGTCAGTCGACGTGCTGCTACTCACTTCGCACACGGAGGCCAACCCGATCTCGATCCTGGAGGCAATGGCCGCCGAGAAGCCGGTGGTGGCCACTCGGGTCGGCTCGCTGGAGGAGACGGTCATCGATGGAAAGACCGGCTACCTGGTCGGGCCCGCCCATTCGGCAGGACGTCGAGAATTCCCTGCCGATGAGACGGCGGGTAAGATTGCCGAGCGGGTGGTTGAGCTGCTGAACGATCGCCAACGAGCCGCCGCCATGGGCCGGGCCGGCCGCGAAGAGGTGATCGCCAACTGGTCCATCCACCGAACGGTCGAAGGTTACCAGGAGCTGATCGCCGGGATCTACGCCGCCAAGGCCGAGCGGCGGTCCGGACGCAAGTCGGCACGCTCCGGCGACCGGCAGGGGAACCCGACCTTGGGTCGCTCGTAGGCGGCAGGTTCACCCAGGCAGTAGCGGTCTACAAAGTTCGATTTGGCCAATTCGTGTGGACGTTGTTACCGCCTGTGGCCGATAGCCGGGAGACAACGTCCCCCGGGGAGTCCCGGCACGCGTTGCGTGCCGGCTACCGCCAACTACTCGCCCCCGTTCCCAGCCCCCAGGCCGCAATACTTCACGCCCGGTCCGGGTGTGTGGCAAGTTTTCCTGGCAGTTGAATGGGTGGCTGGTGGTCAGCCGCAGGCTGCCCCCAGCGCGCTCTTCTGGGGGCTCGCTGCGCTCGACCCCAGCCACCCCAAGCACCGAGTTGCCAGGAAAACTTGCCACACACCAGTCCGGGGAGGGCTTGGCCCGGGGCAGCCGGCGCGGTACCATAAAAGCTCGGCAGGTGATCTCGTTCTGAAACGGTTTTGGTCGCGGCAACCGGCGGGGACAGCCCTCCAGGCACGGGTCCGCCACGGCGGAGCATGGAAACCAATCTTACCAGGAGCTTTCTGGCCCTGCTCGCCCGATTCTTAAGCGGTGCCAGTGTGCGCTGGATCGACTCCCAGCCCGACACCTGCCAGCGGGTCTACTTCGCCAATCACACCAGTCATCTGGACGCGATCGTCCTCTGGTCGGCGCTGCCGCAGCGGGTCCGCACCCTCACCCGACCCGTGGCCGCCAAGGATTACTGGGGGGCGGGCCGGATCCGCAGCTACATGGCCAATCAGGTGTTCAACGCCCTGTTGATCGACCGCACGGAAATCAAGGTGCATCAAAGTCCCGTGGACCTGATGATCCGCGAGATCGGCCACCGCTACTCGCTGATCGTGTTTCCGGAGGGAAGCCGCAACTCGGGGGGTGAGATCGGCGAGTTCAAGAGCGGGCTGTACTACTTGTGCAAGAAGCGGCCCGACCTGGAATTGATCCCCGTGCACATCGATAACATGAACCGCATCCTGCCCCGCGGAGAAGTCCTCCCGGTGCCGCTGTTGACCTGCATCAGCTTCGGCCCGCCCGTCTGGCTGGAAGCCGGCGAGCCCAAAGCCGATTTTCTGTTTCGCGCCCGCGAGGCCGTGCGCCGGCTCAAGGAAATCTGACCCCAGCAAGAGTATCGAGCATGCGGGACCTGAGAACCCTGATACTGGTGGCGGGAGTGCTGGTGCTCTTGGGCATTGCCGCAGCGGTTGTCCACCTGCTCAGAAACCGCACTGATAGCGGACTCGACACGGCCATCGTGGAGACCTTCCGGCTGCGGGTCCGCGCCTGGTGGGTACTGTTCTCGATTCTGGCCGCGGCGCTGTTGATCGGTCCCTGGGCCACCGTGGCCCTGTTCTGGCTGATTTCGTTCTGGGCACT
>CAZUAM010000248.1:8612-9644 GCA_964618095.1 uncultured Planctomycetaceae bacterium
TCATCACCCTAACTCCCACCCGACGCGGAGACCACCGCACACTCTTCTGGGTGTTCTTCCTGCTGACGCCCTTGCAGTTCTTTCTGGTAGGCATGGGTTGGTACGGCTTGTACAGCATCCTGATTCCCGTCTACGCCTTCCTCTTCATCCCCGCCCGGATCGCCCTGGCCGGAGACTACAAACGATTTCTGGAACGCACCGCCAAGATCCAGGCGGGACTGTTGATCTGCGTGTATTGCCTCAGCTACGCGCCCGCCCTGTTGACCCTGGCCCCGGAATCGCAAGCGGGGCCGGCGAGCGTCGCCCAAGACGCTGATCCCGATGACAACGCCCAGCCCGCCAATCCCGATAGTCGCACCCCAACTCCGCAAACCCGGAACGGCGCCCCGCCGTCCGGCGCCTACAGCGGTGCGGCACTGCTGGTCTTCTTCGTGCTGATCGTGCAATTCAGCGATGCGCTGCAATACATCTGGGCACAGATCCCCAGCAAGCACGTGATCGTGCCCAGCATCAATGCCACCAAGACCTGGGAAGGACTGCTCGGGGGCACGGCCAGCGTGACCTTGATCGGGGCGACACTCTGGTGGGCCACGCCGTTTCAGGGCCGGTTCTGGTGGATGGCCGCCGTGCTCTCGATGGTGATCGCCCTGATGGGCTTCGCCGGCTCGCTCACGCTGTCGGCCATCAAACGCGACCGCGGTGTGAAGGACTACGGCACGCTGGTCGAGGGCCACGGGGGAGTGCTCGACCGCATCGACTCGATGTGCTTTGCCGCGCCGGTCTTCTTCCATTTCACCCTCTGGTGGCTCTCCACGTAATCCGCAGGGGGAGCTTGGGGAAATTCAGACGGGCCGGGAGCGATCGCCGCCGGAGAAGCCGGTCGGCTCCTGCCCCAATACCGTGCAATTAAGTGCAATATCAAGGAGGATCAAGTGGCACCGGCGTCTCGCCGGTCAGGCATGAGTGACAGCTTTGCCATGAGTTCCGTTACACCGGCGAGACGCCGGTGCCACTGTGTTGACGCCAGGTTCG
>CAZUAM010000249.1:0-9632 GCA_964618095.1 uncultured Planctomycetaceae bacterium
AGGTGACCGCCCGGGTAAACTCCAGCTTACAGCGGCCCAGGAAGTGGTCCTTGAATTGGTTCATGCCCGCGGGTGTAAACAGCACGGTAGGGTCCCAGCGGGGGACCAGCACATCACTCGGCCGGCGGACGCAGCCTTTGGTCTCGAAGAAGGCCAGGTACTTTTCGCGAATTTCGTCGGTCTTCATGCCTGTCGCCGTTCCCGGAAGGTGGAAAATGGCCGAACCGAACTGCTTATGATATCGGCCCGCGGCCTTGGTGAAAAGCGGCAAAATCGCCCTGCTCGGTTGCTGCGATTCTCACCGTGGTCGATAATGAATAGGGGGAGTCCTGGTGCCAGTTTCTCAGAATACGGTGCCTGCCGACTGATAGCAGGGAGAAATGCTCGATGACCATGCTGGTGCTCGATCCATACGTCGAAAGTCGTCTGGTGGCCGAACGCAAGGCCTCCGGCGCGGACCGCTACGACGAAGTCTGGGAGGGAGTGTATATGATGACGCCCATGCCCAACAGCGAACACCAAGGCATCGTGATCCAGTTGGCCTCGATCCTTCAGGAGGTGATAGGGTGGTCCGGTTTGGCAGACGTGTTCTCTGGCATCAACCTCAGTGCCCGAGACGACGACTGGGAGCACAACTATCGAGTCCCCGATGTGGCAGTCTTTCTGAAAAGCGGCAGTGCAGTGAATTGCGATACGCACTGGCGGGGCGCTGCGGACTTCTTGGTCGAGATTACCAGCCCGGAAGACCGCACCCGGGAGAAGATCGCGTTTTACTCCCGACTCGGCGTCCGCGAGCTGCTTGTGGTGGAGCGCCAGCCCTGGCGGTTGGAGCTCTACCGGCATCATTCAGGTGAGCTGAAGGAAGTGAGTCGATCCGTGCCAAATTCGAGCGGCCTGCTGCGCAGCGAGTCGGTCCCGCTGACGTTTCAACTGGTTCCCGGCGACCCTCGCCCGCAGATCAAAGTAATGCACGTCGAGAGCGGGCGCGAGTGGATGGTTTGAGCCACAAGCAGTGCTTACTGGAGGGATTGAGCCCGTAGTGATTCCGGCAACCATGGCGGGCGTGTAGTTCAGCAAAGTGCCGGGGTGCACAATGAGCTTTCCGCAGACTCGTCTGACACTCGTCCAGCGGCTGGCGGCCGGCGGCAGCGCCGAGGACTGGGGCAGCTTTCTGAAGGACTATTGGGGGCCGGTGTGTCGCTTCTCCCTCCGCTTCGGCGCCCGAGATCTCGACGACGCCGAGGACGTGGCCTCCCAGACCTTCGAGGCCCTTTGGGAAAACCGGCTGCTAGTCCGCTGGGTCGCGAACCGGTCGGCCAAACTGCGGACGCTGTTGTGCGGCGTGGTCCGCAAGATCCTTTCCAACCGGAATCGAGTCCGGGCCGGCCGGGACCGCCTGGCACGGGAAATGGCCGAATGTGTCAAGGAGTTGGAAAGGGCCAAGCAAGAGCAGACCGACGCCTTCTACGCCGCCTGGGTCGAAGACGTGGTGCAGCGGGCCGTCGAGTCGCTGGCCGGCGAGTACTACGCCCAAGGCAAGGGCGACTATCTGCGGGTCTTCTACGGGCGGCTCTGCCAGCGGCTGACCATCGCCGAAGTGGCCGAAGCCCTGGAAATCGAGCCGGCCACGGTCGACAACTACTTCCGGCACGCCAAAGGGCGGCTGGCGGAAAAGCTGGAAGAGCTGGTCCGCCGCCAGGTGGCGCGTTATTGCCCACCCGAGGAGGCCGACGAAGAGTTCAAGCTCGAATGGGCTCGGCTGGGCGAGTACCTCTCTGAATTCGGCGGGTTGGAAGCGGGGGTCCGCCGGGCGTACGACCTGTTGGACCCCGTGGCGGCGAAGAGACCTCGCCGGGCAGGGCTGAGCGGGGCACTGACCCGGCTGACCTCGATCATCCACCCATCTGACGACGCAAACCATTCCGGGAAAAAGAGTTAAGTCCGGCTGCCTGTCGGTCTTAGCGGCTGTCTCTCCATGGAGATCTGCGCCCCCCGGCCGGCGTGGTGTGGCCCAAATTCTCGAGATTCCGGAGTTTTGGCTACGAAAATCGGCGACTGGTTACATGAACCTTGTGAGCGGGCGGGGTCTGTCCTGCAAACCGAAACACCGGGAGCTCAGTGATGCTTTTTCCCATCCCCTTGGAAATGAAACCCTTGCCGCAGAAAGCCAAGGTCCCCGTGGCCAACGCGGTCCTGATTGCGGTTAGCGTCCTGGTTTTTTTGTTGGGCTGGAGTGATTCCTGGGCGGTTGGCCCGGGCAGAAGCTGGGCGACCGTGCTCAGCTACGGATTCAGCCACTTCAATTTCGGGCATCTGCTGCTGAACATGTGGACGCTGTGGGTCTTCGGCAACCCCGTCAACCGCCGACTTGGCAACGGCTATTACCTGTTGGCCTACTTGGGCACCCTGGTCGTGATCGGGCTGTTGGCGAGGCTGTTGTTGTCGGTCCCGTTGAGGGGCTCGTCCGGAGCCGTATTTGCCGTGATCATCATGGCCCTGATACTGATGCCCGGCACCGTGGTCGACGTTGCCTATCTGGCCGTCTTTCCGCTGTCACTGCTGATCGGGTTGGTCAAGCGGCCGAAGTACGGGCTGAACTGGTTCGTTTGCTGGGGCATAGCCTCCGTTCCCGCGCTGTGGTGTCTGGTAATGATCCCGCTGATGGAACTCTGCTCGCTTCTCGCCCGCGCGTGGTACTCCGGCTGGGTTTGGAGCTGGACTCCCGGGGCGCACCTGCTGGGAATGGTCTGCGGTGTAGCGGTGGTGCTGATGCTGCCGACGCGGATCACCATGGGCCGCCGATCGGCAGCCGGCATCTAGGAGACAGTACACGGCCCGGCCGCCGCAGGCGGCAGGGAGAAATCTCGTAGTTTGCCATTTTCCTCTGGTGTCCTTTGAAGCGTTCAACGCTAAAGGGACACCAGGCATTTTCCTCAAACGAGAAAAAAGGAGAGACCAATGGGAGTGTTCAAACGCATTTCGGACATCATTTCCGCCAACCTCAACGAGTTGACCGAGCAGTTCGAAGACCCCGAAAAGATGCTCAAGCAGGCGGTTCGGGAGATGGAAGCGTCGATCGCCGAGGTGACAGGGCAGACGGCCAAGGCGATGGCCAACCAAAAGACCCTGGCCCGCGAACTGGAGCGAAATCGGGCCCAGCGCGACCAGTGGCAGGACCGCGCCGAGAAGGCAGTCGAAGCCGGCGATGACGACCTGGCCCGAAAGGCCCTGGCCCGAAAGAATGAAAACCATAAGGTCGTCGAAGCCCTGCAAGACCAATTGGAGGCCGCCGAGGAAGCCAGCGGAACGCTGAAGCGTCAATTGGCGGGGATGAAGGCCAAGCTGGCCGAGGCCAAGCGGAACCTGTCGACGCTGTCGGCGCGGAAGCGGGCGGCGGACTTCCGCAAGAAGCTGGATGCGCAGGCTGCCGGGCTGACCACCGAACTTGACGAGACCGCGTTCGCCAAGTTCGACCGGCTGAAGTCCAAGGTGGAACAGGCCGAGGCCGAAGCCGAGGCCCTGGCCGAGCTGCGAAGTGAGCAGGCCGGCGCGACCCCCGAGGACATCGAGGTCCCCAACGAAGAGCTCGACGTCGGTGCCGAGTTGGCGGAGCTGAAAAGGAAGCTGCAGAAGTAGGGGATTGCCCGGCGTGATCAATGGGGGTATATTGACCAGCTATAGGCAGGGTAGACATGGCCGACACGTTTTCCAAATCGGAAACCCCGCGGCGCCTGTCGGAACTGCTTGCCGAGCCACGCCGCTGGCCATTGAAAAAGCGGCTGCTCTTGGTTCATCGGCTGGCCCTGCAGGTCCAGACGCTGCATCAGAACGGGCGGACGCACCGGGCGATCTGCCTGGAGCAGGTGATCGTCGACCAGCAGCGTCGGCCGCAACTGGCACCCCCGCCCGGACCGCGGCGTTTCGGCGGGGAAGCCTGCGATCCCGAGTTCTGCCCTCCCCAACTGGCCGGCGGTGACGGCCTGGAATTGCCCGAGAGCATCCAAGTGGCCACTGCCGTGCTCGAGAAAAATGCGCACGCGCTCGATCCGCGGCGGATCGACGTCTATCAACTGGGTACGCTGCTGTGCCGCTTGCTGACCGGGGAGCCGGTGCTCAGCTACATGTACGACCCGCGGGTGAAGGCCAAGGTTCCAGCCATTGCACGGTCGGTTCTTGAGCGGGCACTGGGCGAGGGCCCCGAGGGTCCATTCGAGAATTGCCACGGCCTGATCCAGGCCTTGGAGGAGGCCACTGGGCAGGCCGAGTCAGTCGAGGCTTCCGGTTCTCCGCACGAGACGCCGCCTCGGGGCAGCGCGATCGTGCCCGACGGCGACACGCCGCCCGGCGGCAGCCGGCCGGCCCCCGTCTGCCAGGCCGCCGGCGGTCTTCCCTTTCAGCGGCTGGGACAGTTTCAGATTGTCGCACGGATCGGCTGTGGCGGGATGGGCGACGTCTATCGGGGTTACGACGAGACGCTCGATCGTCAGGTGGCCGTCAAGGTGCTACCGGCGGAGCTGGCCCGCGACGGGGATTTCGTCCGCCGCTTCCGCGCCGAGGCCACCGCGGCCGCCAAGGTGGCCCATCCGAACATCGTGCCCATTTACTTCATCGGTGAAGATGCCGGGCACTACTTCTTTGCGATGCAGTTTATCGAAGGGGAGTCGCTTTCCGAACGGCTTGGCCGGCAGCAACGACTGGACTTAAACGAGGCCTTGGAGATCGTCCGGGACTGCCTGGCCGGTCTGAAGGCGGCCCACTCCCGGGGGCTGATCCATCGCGACGTGAAGCCGGGCAATATCCTGCTGGAGCGTGAGACGGGCCGGGCGATGTTGGTCGACTTCGGGCTGGTGCGGATGATCGGCAAGAGCACACAGATGACGGCCACGGGGATGGTGATGGGTACGGTGGACTACATCGCCCCGGAACAGGCCCGGGGGCAAAAGGTCGATGGCCGGGCCGATCTCTATTCGCTGGGCGTATTGTGGTACCAGTTGTTGGCCGGGCGGTTGCCGTTTGAGGCCGAGACGCCTACCGCAATGATCTTCCAGCACGCCTACGAAGAACCGTTTCCGCTTAAGGAAGCTGCCCCGGACGTACCGCCGCCGGTGGCGGAGATCATCGCCCGGATGATGGCCAAACGCCCGGAGGACCGATATCCGGGCTGCGCCGAGGTGCTGGCCGACCTGGAGGCGTTTCACGAGGGTCGTCCGCTGTCGGACGCCGCGCCTCAGTTGGCCAAGCCAACGACGACGGTTCTGCGGGCGCCCGAGCCGCTCGCGGAGCCCGAGTTGCCGGTGGGATTGGCGCGGCTGGCCGACCGAGGTCGCTGGGGTCCGGCTCGTGACTGGGTGGGCACCATGTTCCGGCGGCACGCGCCGGAGTTCGTCCGGGAATTGCAGAGCACCACCCAGCAGGTCGACGGCGCGGTGGCCCATTACGAGCGTCGCCGCAACCAGCTCGCGCGGTTGCAACAGGAGGCCCGCAGTGTCGCCAGCGACTTATCCGAGCAGCTCGAGGCGAACGTCGAGGCGCTGGCGTCTGCCATGCGGATGGTCGAATCGGCCCCCAGCCACCAACACGAACAGGCCGCGCTGGCGAAGAAACAACAGTGCGAGGAGAACGTCGAGGCGCTGCGGCGGCAACAGATCGAGCAGCGGCGGCAAATCGAAGAAATCGAACAGCAGTTGGGCGCCGCCGACGCCACGCTGGCCCGGCTGCGGAGCCAGCGCGACCTGCTGAAGGCCCGCCTGGGGGCGGCCGAGGCTCGGCGCGCGATGGAGGTAGGTCGTCCCCGGGCCCGGTGGTGGCGCCGGGTGGCAATCGCGGGACTGGGGGTCAGTGTAGTCGCAATCATGTGTCTGAAGTTGTTCGCGCCGATTTCGCCACGTGACGAGCCGCCGGCTACCACTCAGCCCGGTGGCCGTGGCGTGCCGGTTCCGCAGGAAGGCCAGCCGGCGCAGCCGGAGGTCAGGACACCGCCCGACGCGACCCGCACGGTACAGATACCGTCGGAGTTTCCCAGCGTCGACGTTCTCGGCACCGACGACATGCGGACCTTCAAATCGCCTTGCGGTCGGGTGGTGGGTTTGGCCGTCACACCGGATGGGAAGCGCGTCCTGGTAGGCGGTCCGCAGGGAGCAATCTGCCTCCTGGATCTCTCCGACGGGCGGGTCTTGATGAGGGAACAATCCCAGCTCGTGAACAAGAGTCTGTACGCCGTGGCCGTATCGCGTGACGGGCGTCATGCCGCCTGCTGCGGACAAGATAAGTACGTGCACATCTGGGACCTGGAAGCGGCACGTGAGACCGGACGGATAAGAGTGTACATGGACCGGCTGATGGCGATTGCCTTTTCGCCGGACGGCAAGAACGTGCTGGCCGGCGGTGGAGTCTATTCCGTGCGGATCGACTCCGGCCCAGTGCGTCTGTGGGACGTGCAGGCCGGGGAGGAGATTCGGCAATTCGACGGGCTGAGGATGAAGATTCTGTGCGTGGCCTTCTCACCCGATGGTCGTCGGATCCTGTGTGGAAACGAGTGGAAGACAATCAGCCTGTATGACGTGGCGGACGGGCGTGAAATCCGCAAGTTGAGCGGACACGGCGGGGCCGTCAACAGTGTGAAGTTCCTGCCCGACGGCCGACGCGCTCTCTCTGGAAGCAAGGACACAACGGTTCGCCTCTGGGACCTGGAAACCGGAGGTAGTCTCCGGGTATTAAAGGGGCACCTCAAGGCGGTCCACGAGGTGGCCGTCTCGCGAAGCGGGCGGCACGGCTTGTCGGCCAGCAGCGACCAAACGATCCGGCTTTGGGATTTGGAGACGGGCGACGAGGTTTGCCGCCTGGAGGGGCATACTGCGGAGGTCCGCCACGTGAGTTTCATGCCGGATAATCGGGTTGCGGTATCCGGCAGCGACGACGGAAGCGTGCGCATTTGGCGTTTGCCCATCCCCTCCCTAACGTTGCCGCTGCTGACTCCCTACGGCCAGAAGAAGGTCCTACTGGTTTTCAAGTACGCCGACGAACTCAAAATCGCCCTGGAGGCTTGCGAGAACTACGGCCTGGCTTATGACGTGGCAAACGATTACGACATGCAGAAGGACGATTACGGGAACTACCACACGATCATCTCCGGATCGAACGCCATGGACTTGGGGTGATGCAGCCGAGCGGCAGAAGCCGGAAGCCTTCCGGCATATCGAGGACTTTGTCAATCGCGGGGGACATCTGATTCTGCTGGCATCGTTTAACGGCGCCAACATGGAACACCTGCGGCGGTTCGGTATTGAGGCCAGCCACTACCACAACAGCTACTTCGAGCCCTTGCCAAAAACGGCCGCCTTGTTGTTTAGGGGAAACGAGGAGTTGGTCCCCAAAGACAGGACCATGTACAGCATGGGAAGCTTTACCTGTTCGGTGCCCCACACCGTGTTGTTGAAGCGAGGACAGGGATCGTACTATGGCCAACCGGCGCTGGCCACCCTGGGGCACGAGAAGGGGCGAGTCACGGTGGCTATGGTCGGGCCACGCTATAAGAGCGACTATTGGCTGATTACGGTGCTGCTTTCCTGGGTAGCCCGCGGGTGCCCTGCCTGAGTCCAGGGACGTGCAACTCGAAAGCTTAGACGCCCGAAAGGAGTTGACCATGTGCAAGCACATGTTCCTCGGATTCGTAACCTTGTTGACCTTTACCCAATGCCTGAAGGCGGGGGAAACCCCGCGTCTCGACCTTTACGGCGATCCGTTGCCGGCCGGTGCCGTGGCCCGCTTGGGCACCGTCCGTTGGCGACACGAAAACCGGATCGAGACGATGTCCTATTCTCCGGACGGGAAGTATCTGGCCTGCTCGGGGGCGGCGACGCCGGGGAGCCACTATTCGTCGATCAGCATTCTCGACGCTCGCAACGGTAGGCGGATCCGGCGGTTGCTGGGCCACGGGCTGAACGTGTTTGCCGTGGCGTTTTCGCCCTCGGGCAGACTACTTGCCTCCTGTGGAGCCGACGACCGGATACGTCTCTGGGACATGGCGGACGGGACCTTGTTGTGGAGTTATCATTGGCCGCTGGACAAGACGCTCGTCAAACCGGGAATTGCAGGACTTCTTACCCGCCCGACCACCTCGACTTTGACGGTCGGCAACTATCGCGAAGCCGCCGTCAGCCGCCTGCAGTTCTCCCACGACGGCAAACACCTGTTCCTGAAAGGTTGGGCCCTGCCCACGACCCCTTCCGGCTCCGGCAACCTGGTAGGCGTGCTCGAGGTGGCCACGGGCAAACGGGGCGGCAACGCTACGAGCGACTCGGTTGGGAGTCTGCGTCGATTCGCAGGCTGGGGCTTCCAGTTCTTAGCCGACGGAGAAACGATGGCCGTTGCGCTTCCGGGCGACATCGTGCAACTCCGTGACGTGATGACCGGCCAAGTACGCGCCCAGGTGAAGTTTAGCTTGCCGGACATCTCGACCACCAGCGAAAACCGGCAACAGGGCCGCCATCTGTTGCGATACCTTTGGGCGTCTCCGGACCGGAAGACGCTTTTGTTGGGCACCGGGCAGCGCCTGGTTTCGATCGACGTGGCCTCGGGGAAAGTGATCACCACGCTGGCACAGCGGGAGGGAGGGAGTGATCCCGTGCAGGGGGAGGTGGTGTTCTCGCCGGATGGAAAGAGGATGGCGCTCTTGCTTGATCGGGACGACCGTGAAATCCGGATCGCCGACGCCCGTACCGGACAGACGCTCAGCAATTCGAGCTTCAGCGTCTACAGCACTTGGAGACCGCACGCCGCCTTCTCGGCGGACGGCAAAAGATTGGCAGTGGCCGTCGTGCGAACCATTCGCCTGTGGGACGTGGAGTCGGGAGACGAGATCCCCACCAGCGCCGGACATCGCGACGTGATCGATGCCGTTGCTCTCTCGCCAAATGGAGCCCTGGCGGCCACGGCCAGCCGGGACAAAACCGTGCGGCTCTGGCAAACCCAGCCCGGAAGAGAGCTGCATCGATGGTCCCTCGGCCGGTACGGGGTCCAACCCTGCGAATCTCGCGTCGCCTTCGCCCCCGATGGCAAGCTCCTGGCAGTCACCAAGAAGGGGCAAATCGACCTGGTCGCCTGCTCCGACGGAAAGACACAGCGAAGCCTGAAGGGGTATCTGACCGGCAAAAAGACGAATCGCGACCGGTGGGAATGCGCGTTGGCCTTTTCCGACGATGGGAAGGAACTGGTATCGGTCCGCACGGACCAGTGGCCTGACCACGAGAGCGTCTGGCAGCGTTGGGAGGTTGCCTCGGGGAAAATCCTCGACGAAAAACACTTCGACATCGGCGACCAGAAAGGGCCGGAGTTCGTCACGCCAGGCATGGAATGGTTCGAGGCACTACCTCTTTCACCCGACTCGACGCGATTTGCGTCCCTGGATTTTGCCAGCCAGGCGATGTTCTTTTGGGAGGCAAGGACGGGCAAGCAGCTATTCCGCGTCAACTCTCCCAAAGGGTTTACGACGGCACGATTCTCGCCGGACGGCAAGCTGGTCGCCCTGGGAGTGCAGAGCGGCTCGCTCTATCTGTTGGACTCGCAGAAGGGCACTACCGTGCGGAAGATCTCCGGACCTGCGGGGCATAGCTTCCCCCGGGCCTTCCTCGACG
>CAZUAM010000250.1:0-9610 GCA_964618095.1 uncultured Planctomycetaceae bacterium
GGCTCCGCGCGCACCAACCCACCCCCTTAGACGCCCCGGCCGCCCGTTTGGTTCCGGGACTCCCGCCCCCGCCGGACAATACGGCCAGACTCCACCCCGCCGCGGGGATACCATCGTTACTATGCTCAGCCGAGCTTCTAGATTTGGAGCAGAGGGGTAGGCGCCGGGAGCGCGCCTGGGGAGGGACGAAGAACGACAACTGCGCAGTCCACACGGCTCGGGTCGTGGCCGCCCAGCTCACGGACCGGACCGCCCGGATCTTGCTGGAGATGAACATCCGGCGCGACGCGTTTGCCCCCGGCAGCGGGGCGAAACAGCAGCGCAACGGGAGAGAAAAGCGGACGACCCCAATTACTCGCTCCCACGTGCCGCCCCTCGCACGGAACGGGCGGCCAGCTCTTGAACTTGCCCTCTCTGCCGTCTTGCGCCTTCAGCGGCGCTTGAGCACGGGTTGACTTGCCTTGACCTTGTGCACATGTTCTCCAAGGTAGGATGCCTTGAACTTGGCGATCAGATCTCGCAGCTTCACACAGTTTTCCAGGTATGTCGTCTGTTTCGCCTTCATCGAGAAAACGACCATTTGGTGAAGCAACGTGACCTGGTGGACGTATCTCGCGTAGGCAGGCTTGTCCTTGGGATCGGCCGGCTTGACCCGCTGGGCCAGGAAGTAAAAGGTGACGATTTCCGTCAACTTGTCCGCATGCACCTCCTTGTTGTTTACCCAGCGAACGATCTGGTTCCAATTGGGCTTCTCCTCCTTGGAGAGCCGTTGAATTTCATTCATCGACTTCTCGATGGTGGTGACGTGCTCCTCCAGCATCGCGAACCTCACCGGGTCGTTGTAGATCCCGCAAGGTATCTGGCAGTGGGCCAGCACGCTCGAGCCGGCGGCTGCAATGATTACCAGGGAAACCAACAGGGCCAACGGTTTGTGCGTCATCGTTCCTCTCCTTCTCTTGGCTTGATGAACCGAACGAGAAAAGCTCCGTTGCCCGAGGGCCCGGGCCGATCGGAGACTGCAACGGCCTCTGGCTCAGCAACCACCCGGATGCACAACCGACGGTTTCTCCGAGGGATTATTGGCTTAGCAAGCGCCGAGTCAAGTTTTCAAAGCCGGTCTTGGCGGGCATCCGCTCCACGCCGCGTCTCGGGTCGCGGAATGCTTTTTTGACGATAGCGCACGCGGAAGTCCCCTCGGCCGGGGCATGATCTTTGTGTCACTCCCGCGAAAAATCGGCCGGTTTCTCCGATGTAACCCGGCTCGGCCCGGACAGTCTGCTTCCGATGGCGGGCCTAACCCAGACCATCCGTTTGGGCGCTCCGACGGAGAATCCGGTCGGCGGGGACACCTCGCCTGGAGACATGGCCAGAATCTGAGACTCTCTTGCCGTCTAAACGACGGCACTCTGGTACCGACGGCCGCCAAGCAAATCAGCGCCATGGCTTCGCCGTTTAGCGGCCGCCGCTACGGCGGCCAGCGGCCCGTTGCGTGCCCCAAATCGTTCCTGTAAAATGATTGCCTGCTTGTCATCCCGCACCTCTGTCCCCAGGAGTCACAAAAAATGCGCGGAAATGTACTGATGAAGATCGTCGCCGGATTGCTTCTGTTGGCCTGCATCACCTCGGCGGCGTCGGCCGACGTGAGACTCCCCGGCGTGTTCGCCGATCACATGGTCTTGCAGCGCGACGTCGTCATCCCGGTTTGGGGTTGGGCCGAGCCGGCCGAAAAGGTGACCGTCAGCCTTGCCGGCCGGACCAAGACCGCCGCCGCCGATCAGGCCGGCAAATGGACAGTCCGGCTCGACGCGATCCGGGCCGGAGGACCGCACGTGATGAAGGTCGAGGGAAACAACACCCTCGAGGTCGCCGACGTCATGGTCGGCGAAGTCTGGCTCTGCTCCGGCCAGTCGAACATGGCGATGTCGGTGGGCGGGTCGGCCAACCGCGACGCCGAGGTTGCCGCGGCAAAGTATCCCGGAATCCGCATGATCACCGTCGCCCGCGTTCCGGCCGAGACACCCCAAGACGATTGCCAAGGCGAGTGGAAGGTCTGTAGCCCGGAATCCGTGGCCGGGTTCTCCGCCACCGCCTATTTCTTCGGACGCAAACTCCACCAAGAGTTGGACGTGCCGGTGGGGCTGATCAATTCCTCCTGGGGCGGCACCCCGGTCCAGTCCTGGACCGGCCTGAAGGACCAGCGGGCCCTGCCGGAACTGAAGGCGCTGTTGGGATCGTGGGACGAGCGGATCGCCAAGCACGATTCCCAGGCGGCCAAGGAAGCGTTCGAGAGGCAACTCGCCGAGTGGCAGCAGAAGGCGGAAAAGGCCAAAGCCGCCGGCAAGAAGCCCCCGCGCAAACCCCGCCCCGCCGCCGACCCCCGCCTCAGCACGCATCGCCCTGCCAACCTCTACAACGGCATGATCGCCCCCCTGGTGCCCTACGCGCTGCGCGGCGCCATCTGGTACCAGGGCGAGAGCAACGCGGGGAACTACGAAGCGGGCCTGTACGGGCTGCAACTGACGGCGATGATCAAGAATTGGCGCCGGGTCTGGAACCAGGGCGACTTCCCCTTCCTTTGGGTCCAGTTGCCCAACTTCCGCGCCCCGCAGCAACAACCGGTCGAAACCAGCGGCTGGGTCATCGTCCAGGAAGAGATGCTCAAAACCCTTTCGGTCCCCAACACGGGCATGGCGGTTACGATCGACATTGGCGACGCCGGCAACATCCACCCCAAGAACAAACAGGACGTGGGAAAACGCCTGGCAGTCTGGGCCCTGGGAACCACCTACGGCAAGCAGATCGTCTACTGCGGCCCGCTCTACAAGTCGATGAACAAGCGGGACAACGGGATCGTGATCCGCTTCGATCACGTCGGCGGCGGGCTGGTGGCCAAGGATTCCGATACGCTCAAGGGCTTTGCCATCGCGGGCGAAGACAAAAAATTCGTCTGGGCCAAGGCGAGAATCAGAAAAGACCGAGTGGTGGTCTCCAGCCCGGAGGTCGAATCCCCCGTGGCGGTCCGCTACGCCTGGGCCGCCAATCCAAACTGCAACCTCTACAACGACGCCGGCCTACCCGCCTCGCCGTTCCGCACCGACGATTGGGAGCAGTGAGTGGGCAGTAGGCAGCAGGCAGTGGGCAGCGTGCAATGGAGTGAGCGCGGGGGTGGCAATTCATTGCCACCCCGAACCCGAATACGCAAGCGGTAGCGTCAACCGGGCGCGTCGCGTCGGTAGCCTTGCGCGGTCTCGACGAACTCCTGGAACTCCTCTTCGGCCGCGAAGGCGGCCTTCGGAAGGATGAACGCGCTGGCGGCGCTGTCGTAGAAGTAGGCGTGGCGCTGATCCACGACGATCTTTTCCACCGCTACCCATTTTATGGTCGTCACGCTGATCTCCGTGGCGTCGGTGATTGTCTCGGGCGTGATCGTCATCCGGCGGCGAGTGAAGAGGCCGCGATTCTGGCCCTCCATGTACATGCGCTCGACCAGACGCCGCGACCGCCGGCGGACCCGCGCCGGGTATGAGAAATACGAAATGGCACCCACCAAACCCAAGAAGAACCCCAGGATGATCCACGCGCTCGGGTCGACAATCGCGCACGACAACACCCACACGGCGGCGAGTGCGATGAGTACTGCCACCCGCGGAGTGAACTGCTGTCGGCGGACCGCCGGCGAGTGGGCGTGGTGATACTGGTTGAACGCCAGCAGATCCTCCAGCTCCAGCGAGTATTCGACTTCCATGCGCTGCAACCTACCGGGCGCCAGAATTCACTGCAAGACGCCCAGTGATCCTTACCGCAGTCCCCCAATCCCCAATCCCAAATCCCAGATTTCCCCCATCTTCCTGCCGAAATGGCAGTCCTCGGCCGGCCGAACTGCATCTCCCAGGCCACCCAAAAAGCGCAGATTCTCTGTAGCAAAAAACCTCCGTACATTGTAAAATGTTATCTAGAAAGCGCTTACCACCGAGCCGGTCGGCAATCGCACAAAGATCGGCGTCGGTGGTATCCAACTTGCACCCTTGCCGCGCGGACCCCGTAAAAACCAGGCGCCCCAGCCATGTTGGTCGAATCTCCCTCGCTGCTGATAACCGACGACGACCGGGAATTCCGCGAGACACTCCAGGTGGGGCTGGAGCCAAGGGGGTTCAAGACCCTCCTGGCGGGCGATGGGGAGGAGGCCCTCAAGATCGTCCGCACCCAGGAGGTCCACCTGGTCCTGCTGGACATGCACATGCCCAAGCTCACCGGCCTGGAGACCCTGCGCCGGCTGAAGCAGTTCCGCTCCATACTGCCCTGCATCTTGCTCTCGGCCCAGTTGGACGAGCTGTTGATCGAGCAGGCCCGACTGGCCCAGGCATTCTCCGTGCTCGCCAAGCCGGTCACCCTCGGCCAGCTAACCGGTATTCTCCGCCAGGCCCTGCGGCGGACGTACGATTGGCGCGGGTAGCCGCTGGCGGCTTAGCATGTTCCCCTTTCCAGAGCCCCAAACGGCCCTATCCCCCCTCGGCCGCTTCTGCCTCGGGCGGTTCCGCCTTTTGGGCGGTCGGGCGCTTGGGCTGGTCGGCCGTGCCGGGAACGATCATCGGGCTGGGTGAATTGTCCTCGATGATCTGCTTCAACTCCTCGGTCCCGATCACCTCTTTCTCGATCAGACGCTCGGCCAGCGCCACCAGCGCCTTCCGCCGCGTTTGCAGCACGTGCCGGACCTTTTCCTGCGACTGCTCGATGATGTACTGGATCTCCTGGTCGATCTCGCGGGCCGTCTGTTCGCTGTGGCTGCGCTCGCGAGGAAACTCCTCCTGCCCGCCAAGAAACACCGACCTGCCCCCCTCGCGGTAGTTCACTCTTCCCAGCCGGCTCATGCCGTAGTCCATGACCATGCTTCGGGCGATTTCCGTTGCCCGCTCCAGATCGTTCTGCGCCCCGGTCGAGACGTCCTCGAAGATCATCTCTTCGGCCAAGGTCCCGGCCAGCAGCACCTGCACGCGGCTTTCCAGCTCGCTTTGGGTCAACAGGTAGCGGTCGCCTTCGGGCCGTTGCATGGTATAGCCCAGCGCGGCCAGCCCGCGGGGGATGATCGAGACCTTGTGGACCGGATCGGTGTTGGGCAGGCTGTAGGCCACCAGTGCGTGGGCACCTTCGTGGTAGGCCACCCGCTGCTTTTCGTTCTCGTGGATGATTCGTTGTTTCTTTTCCAGCCCGGTGGTCACCCGCTCGACCCCTTCGGTAAATTCCTGCATGGTGACCGCCTTTTTTTCTTCTCGGGCGGCCAGCAGGGCGGCCTCGTTGACCAGGTTGGCCAGGTCGGCGCCCACGAATCCCGAGGTGATGGCGGCCACCTTCTTCAGGTCGACCGACTCGTCGAGCTTCACGTTTTCCACGTGGACCTTCAAGATTTCCTCCCGCCCGCGCAGATCGGGGCGATCGACCAGCACGTGGCGGTCGAAACGTCCGGGCCGCAGCAGCGCCGGATCGAGCGTCTCCGGGCGGTTGGTGGCGGCCATCACGATCACGCCATTGTTGGAGCTGAAACCGTCCATTTCCACCAGCAGCGCGTTGAGCGTCTGTTCCCGCTCGTCGTGCCCGCCCACGATGCTGCTACCCCGCGTCTTGCCCAACGCGTCCAGCTCGTCGATGAACACGATGCAGGGGGCCTGGGCCTGGGCCTGCCCAAACATGTCGCGAACCCGGGCGGCGCCCACGCCCACGAACATCTCCACGAAGTCGGAGCCCGAAATGCTGAAGAAGGGCACGCCGGCCTCGCCGGCAATGGCCTTCGCCAGCAGCGTTTTGCCGGTTCCCGGCGGCCCGACCAGCAGCACGCCCCGGGGGATCCGCCCGCCCAGGACCCGGTACTTCTCGGGCGTCTTGAGGAAATCGACCACTTCGCGGAGTTCTTCCACCGCCTCGTCGATTCCCGCCACGTCGTCGAAGTCCACGCCGATGTCTTCCTGCGCAAACAGCTTCCCGCGGCTGCGGCCGAAGGCCATCGCCGATCCGGCGCCGCCCAGCCGGCGCATCATGAACAGGAACACCCCCAGCAACAGCACCGTGACGAACAACATCGGCAAGAAGTTGAGCCAACCGCTGCGAGACCGCTCGCCGTGCACCACGATCCCGTTCTTCCGCGCACGCTCGGCCAGTTCGTTGTAGTCGTTCTGCAATCCCACTCGCGGTGTGTGGAAGGAGACGCCCGCCTCCGACTTCTCGGATTCCGCGCCCGGGTCGACGGTCCTGGTGACCGTGCCTTTGATTTCCTCCGGGCCGAACCTTAAGTCGGCCAGCTCGGAGTACCTCACCTTCCGCTTCTGCTTGGTGCCCTGCTCCACCTCGACGAAGGCCTTCGGATCGGTGGCCACCTTGTCGATCAGGTCTTCCAGCTTCCCGTAGGGGATCTCCTCCCGGTTGCTCGACCCCAACAGGCTGACCACAACCGCCGTGCCCACGACCAGGGCCAGGAGATACCAGAGGAGGTTGCCGCCCATGGGACGGGGCTTCCGCTCGGGTGTCTGGCGATCCGGCTCCGGCTGATTCTTTTTTTCCATGGCCCGATCCCTTCTCTCCCCCCTTCCCAATTCTCGAGATCATCCGAGAATTCGACAACTTGAAATTGGGGGCGGTCCCGTAACATCTCAATTATTCCCCATACTACCACGTTGGGGAAATGGCCGGGCGAGTCTTTTCCGATAAATGGCCCTCCCAACGTCTTCCCACCGGGGAAACCGGGTTGCCGCCCGGAAAAGGCACCCCTAAAATGAACTTCCCCTGGCCTCTCCGTCCCCCGTCAGAAGAACCGGTGCAGTCCTCAAGGTCATCGCCACACCCCTCCGGCCCTCTTTCTCTGCATGACCAACCGCGCGACGCATGTTGTTGTCTTGGGCTCGACCGGGAGCATCGGTCGCAGCACCCTGGAGGTGATTGCCGCCTCTGGGGGGAGCTTGCAGGCGGTGGCACTCTCGGCCCACGGCAGTACCGAGCTGCTTGCCCGGCAGGCCCGGGCGGCTCATCCCCGGCGAATCGTGGTCACCGACCCCGCGGCGGCCCGCCGCCACGACTGGTCGGACCTGCCCGGCGACGTCGAGTTGCTCATCGGGCCGGAGGCCCTGACCCAAGTCGTCGCCGACGCCGAAGTGGACATCGTCGTCTCGGCCATTGTCGGCAGTGCGGGACTGCAAGGGACCTGGGCCGCGCTGGAAGCCGGCAAGAGGGTGGCCCTGGCCAACAAGGAAAGTCTGGTGGTGGCAGGCCCCCTGATCACCCGCCTGGCCCAACAGAAACTGGCACCCCTGCTGCCGGTCGACAGCGAACACAGCGCCGTGTTCCAGGCGTTGCAGGCCGGCCGCCGCGAGGAGGTCCGCCGGGTAGTGCTTACGGCCAGCGGGGGGCCCTTTCGCAACTATACCGCCGAGCAGTTGACCCAAGTCTCCGTCGCCGACGCCCTGGCCCATCCCACCTGGGACATGGGACCGAAGATCACCGTCGACTCGGCCACCTTGATGAACAAGGCCCTGGAGATCATCGAGGCCCGATGGCTGTTCGACCTCAGCCCCGATCAGATCGACGTAATCATTCATCCCCAGTCGATCGTGCATTCGATGGTAGAGTATAATGACGGCTCGGTGATCGCCCAGTTGAGTCCGCCGGACATGAAGTTGCCCATCCAGTACGCCTTGACCTGGCCGGCTCGGCGTCCGGGCGTGGCGGCCAAGCTGGATTGGGACCGGCCGATGGAGCTGCATTTCGAGCCCCCCGACTTCGAGCGCTTCGGGGCGCTTGAGCTCGGGCTTCAGGTAGCCCGGGCCGGGGGAACGGCCGGGGCGGTTCTCAACGGCGCCAACGAGGCCGCCGTGGCCGCCTTCCTCCAGGGCCGACTCCGATTCCACGAAATCGTGCCCGCCTGCAAAGACGTGCTCGAAAACCATAACTTCGATCCCAACCCCACCCTGGAAAAAGTGCTCGAGGTGGACCGTTGGGCTCGTGAGGAGGTATTGCATTGGGTATGTGCTTGATGGCAACGGGGTGGGCCGATCCATATCTCTGGATCGCCGTGCTGGTGGTCTCTGTCGCCCTGGGGCTCGTGATCTTCGTCCACGAGCTCGGACACTTCGCCGTAGCCAAGCTCTGCGGCGTGAAGTGCGAGAAGTTCTACCTGGGGTTCGACATCGCCGGCTTGAGGATCTGCCGGTTCACCTGGGGCGAAACCGAGTACGGCATCGGCATCCTCCCCCTGGGCGGATACGTCAAGATGCTCGGCCAGGAGGACAACCCGGCCCGGCTTCGAGAAGAGCTCGAGCGGGCCAAACTGAAGCAGGCCGGCGACCAAGCCCCCGCATCCGCGTCTGACGAGGCTGCGAGCGAAGCCAAGCGGTCGGAATCGGATCAGCCCCCGGGCGAGGAGATCGACATCAAGGCCGCCGAGCAGGCCCTCTTCGATCCCCGCAGCTACCTGGCCCAAAGCGTACCCAGGCGGATGGCCATCATTTCGGCCGGCGTGATCATGAATCTGGTTTTTGCCTTCGTGATGGCCGTGCTAGCCTTCGAGATGGGCCTGCCGCGGCGGCCGTGTCGGGTGGGCGGGCTGGTGCCCGGTCAGGCCGCCTGGCAGATGGACATGAGGATCGGTGACCAGATCCCAGAAATCGACGGCATGCGAATCGAGCACTTCCGCGACATGCAAGAGACGGTCTCACTGAGCAATAACATTGAAAAGGGCCTGTTGTTTGTGGTCCGGCGGCCGGGGGAAAAGGACCCGCTGCGGTTTACCGTCAAGCCCGACAGCAGCGGACTGCTCCCCAGGATCGGAATCTTCAGCCCGTGGACCACGAGCCTGCGAAAAGAAGAGCTGCCGTTCATTCCCGGTTCGGCAGCGGCAAAATGCGAACACCAATTCAAACCCAACGACAAGATCATCAAGATCGACGACCGGCGGATCGACAGCTATCGGCAATTGCACGCCTATCTCGCCCTCCACCGAGATGAGCCGATACGAGTCACAGTTCAGCGCTCCGCAAACGAAGGAGGTAACCGCCCCCAATCGGCCGGGGCCGTCGAGCAGGTCACCATCCAGGTGCCCCCCAATCCCATGCGGCGCTTGGGTCTGGTGATGAAGATGGGCCCGATCAGCGCCATTCAGAAGGGTTCACCGGCCGCGGAGGCGGGGATCAAGCCGGGCAACCGGATCAGCAAGATCGATCTCGAGCCGCCGCCCGACCGCCGGCAGCCACCCAGCTTCGACTCGCCGGGCGACCCCATGACCCTGCCCGATCGGCTCCGCCGCCGTGCCGGCGAGTGGATCGCCCTGTTGCTCGAAGGCGACCAGCAGCCGAAGTACATCCGGCTCGGCCCGGCCGATCGCTATGAACAGCCGGTAGACGACGATAACCCGATCTCCGTGCCCGAGCTGGGAATCGCCTATTGGGTGCTCAACGAGGTCGAGCACCCCGTCGAGGACGCTCCCAGCCGGCCGGCAAGTGTGCCGGCCGGGGCAAAGATCCTAAGCGCGAGGCTCATCGTACCCAAGCAGCAATCACCCGTCGAACAGAAGCTGGAACAGGCCAACGTGACGATCAGGTTCGATGATGACCACCGCAACTGGCCTCTGCTC
>CAZUAM010000251.1:0-9609 GCA_964618095.1 uncultured Planctomycetaceae bacterium
ATGAATTCCGCCTTGACCGGGTCGTATTTCATGTCCCGCTTCAGCCACATGCAAATGTTCGCCGCGTGCACCGTGGTCATCGATCGGTACATGACCTCGGGGTTGGACACGGTCAGGCGGCGCGACTTGATGCAGTCGAACAGGTCGCGGACGTGGCTCATCGGGTGCCGGGTCCGCTCGATGTACTCGTTGACCAGCTTTTCCGAATCGTCGAGCAGGGCCGGCGAGGAGGCTTCCGGCTTGGAGTAGCCGTCCGCCACCGAGACCCAGCCCTCGGTGCCTTCGTAACGCACGCCGCACGATCCGTGCCACCATTTGTCCCCGCGGCTGAGGATCATCTTGATCCCGTTGGGAAAGCGGGTCACCATGCCGTCCCCGGTGGGGTTGTTCACATATTCGTATTCGATCGCCGAGGTGTTGCCGGCCCCGATCGCCACCTGGCACTGGGCGAAGGTGTGGGCGCCCCACTCGCCGATGCAACTGGTGTGGAAATCGTAATAGCCCCGCCAGCCGCCCCGAACGTAGTTGGCGTTGTACGGCCGCCAGGGACACGGTCCGAGCCACTGATCCCAGTCGACTTCCTCCTTGGGCGGTTCGGGCTGGGCGGGCAGCCAATTATGCTTCATTTCGGCCGCGTCCCAAGGGGCGATGTGGGCCCGCACCGTATGTACCTTACCCAGCCGGCCGGTGCGCAACAATTCGTTGGCGAAGGTGAAACTCTCCTCGCTGAGCCGCTGCGTGCCGGTCTGGTAAATCCGCCGGTAGCGATTGGCGGTTTCCACCACCGCCTGGCCTTCGGCGATCGTCATGCAGGACGGCTTTTCGGAATAGACGTCCTTCCCGGCGCGCATCGCCATCACGGAGGCCGACGCGTGCCAGCGGTCGCCGGTGGCAATCAACACCGCGTCAATGTCCGTGCGCGTGGCCAGGAACTCGCGGATGTCGCGGTAGGTCGCGCAGTCGTTGTTGCCGTAGTGAGTGTCCACCGTCTTCTTGACTTTCTCGCGCTGCGACTTCTTGGCGTCGCAGACGGCCACAAACTGCACGTCCTTCTCCCTCATCATCCACTGTAGATCGCCCGAGCCGCGGCCGCCGATGCCGATCCCGCCCAGCACGATCCGCTCGCTGGGCGGCACGGCGCCACTGCGGCCCAACGCCGAGGCGGGCACGAGGCAAGGCGCCGCGGCCAGGCCGCCGGCCACCGCCGCCCGCCTGAGAAACTGCCGCCGCGTCACGCCCGACGAACCGGCGACTTGCTTTGGCGATGGTTCACGTTCTGTGGAAACGCGAACCCCAGGAGGTAGTTGGTGTTTTGACATGGGGTCATCCTATCCGTCTCGGTTGCAGGTATGAACTCATTCCTTACGAGGTTTTCCGTGCGCGGTTCCCCGGCTGGCCGGCGCTTGCGCTCCGCGACTCGGGCCCTGACCCGGGAAACGGCTGGCTCTTATCATACTCTCCGGGGCCCCGCACTGGAAGATCCTGTCCCTACTAATAATCCTGTTCTCGTCCCCCGTCAAGGAGTTGCGGAATTTGATGCCCGGCCGGGTCCCCGGTAGAATTACCCTGTTGCGACCGTTCAACTTCCGGCACTTGCCGCCGAAATGGGGATTGTGGGCACCGTTGTCCATTACTTCTGGTGGCTCGGGCCGATGATGGAGAAGGCCGCCGAGGAGAGCGGGTAACCGTTGACCCCCCAAGCGCGGCCAGGCCGTCGATGGACACAGCCGATCCGAGCACGACTTCCCCGGGCGATCCTTCCCGGCCCCCGCTCTTTTTGGAGTCCCGCCGCCGGCCGGGATCCAACTGGTCGTGGCCGGCGCGGGCGGCGTTCATGTTTACCGGCGTCGTGCTGCCGATCATCTGCTTTGCGATCAGCTTGCCCGAGCAACCCGAGTGGCAATCCGGGAATCTACAGGATTACGCCCAACTGCTGCTTGCCCACAAGCCGTCCATCCCGCTCTACCCCTTCCTGCTCTACAACATGACCTGCATGACCCTGCTGGTCTTCGCGCCCGGCCGGTTCGTCAAGAGCTTCGTGGTGCGTTTCGGGGTCTACACGGGCGTGTTGCTTGCGGTGCAATACTGGGTGGTTTTCGTGATCGCGCTGGCCGGAGGTGCAAACCCGTTTGCGGCCGTCTCGTTTGCGGCACTGCTCTCCTTGCTGGCCGTGTTCATCCCCTGGATCGTCGGCTGGGGGCTCGCTCTGCTGCTTCGGAAACACGGCACCCCAGCCCTCTCGGTGCTCGCCGTACTGATCCTCATTGTGGTTCTCTTTCTATCTGGGCCTGTCGTTCTTTGTTGTTTGTTATCTGCCACTCCCTGGGCGGTCGCGTCGTACAGCGCCATGGCGATCTACGCGTTTCGGAACAGCGGAGTCAAACGCCTGCGTTTCAGCCTGGCGCAGCTCCTGGGCGTGGTCACCTGGCTGGCGGCCTATCTCGGTGCCTGGCGGACCTCCGTGCTGTGGATGCTCCAGGAATACGCCAAGCTGCCCACCACCCCTCCCGAAGGCTGTTACGTCTCGACTGCCGCTGCAAGAGGGCATCGCCGGCTGGTCGGTGCCGAGGAGTACGCCGCCCGATCGGGCAAAGTCTATCGGGTGAACGACCAGATGCGCTATCTGAAGGCCGCCGAGCTGCTGCTGGCAGCCCTCAGCCCGCCGGCCCATCGGGTCTGCCGGCAGATCTACGATCTGATCGGACCGAAGTTGGCCGCCCGCTTGGTCCACCCGCTGCTGGCCGACGCGGCCTACCTGTCGCTCAAACCGGCCGAGTGGCTCTGCCGGGCGGGGTTGGCCCTGCTGCTACCCGATCGCGGACAGTCGATCCGCAGGGTTTACCGCCCGGGGGCTGACTGGCCCGTACCCAAACCCGCCCGCCGCAGTTCTCCCTGCGATCACTGCCCACCCGGCGATCGCGATTTGAGCCACTGCTGATACTGTGGCGATTTGACGTATTCCGCGTAATCCGGAAGCTGCTTGAGATCGAAGAATTCCACCTGGAACTTCTCGTCAATCGCGTTTAGGAGTCGGTTGGTTTCGTCAAAGTCTTTCTCTCGCAGAGAAACCGACACCAGGGTCCAGTAGGCGCCGACGAGCGCTTCGTCCGCGTCGATTACCTTGGTGGCGAGCTCTCGCGCGGTTTCAAGTTCGCCCTCCCTCAGGCTGATATTCGCCCTGAAGACGTTCAGGTAAGGATCTCCGCCCACGGCCTTGTCCAGCCGGTCCACGCTGGCACGCGCCTCGTCGTACTTCTCGCTCAAAATGTAGCCGTCAATCGAGATGATATCGACGCAGGGATCGTCCCGGTGGTATGAGCGAAAGGCCTTAATCGCCGCCTCATATTCGCTGTGGCTGATTCCGGCAGCGGCCCGCAATCGCATCAGGAGCACGTTCTTGTCTCTTTTCAACGAAGAAGGGAGCCGACGGTAGATATCCAACGCCGCCTGATGGCGCCCACTCTGGAGACTCCTGGCCATTTGCTGGAGGTTTCCCGCGTTCTTGACGAGGTCACTTTCCTCACCTGTGAGCTTGGCCAGCACCGACTTCGATTCTTCGGCCGCCAGTGGCAAGAATCCTCGTCGCAAGCTCTTGGACATTGTTTCCGCGCTCACGAAGACGTAGATATCGACGGCCCTGGTCTTACCGTCCGCCTGCCGGGCAAGCATCAGGTCGTAATAGCTCACGCCACCTTCAGGCCGCACAAACCTGAACAGCACACGCTTCTCGCCCCCTACTGTGTGGACGTGCAGCAGCCGGTAGTGTCCTCCGCGGGCGACGGGCTCGGCCATCTGGTGCGCCATCCCGCCAGCCAAGATCTTTTTCTTGGCTCCCGTCATGAAGTCGCGACGGGTCGTCTCCACACCTTCGATCCCGCCGGTGGCACTATCGAGGATCGCGTCCCAGTCGATTGCATCGTTGAACGCCGCCACGTCTCCGGAAAGCACGATCTGCTCCAAGGATTCGGCAAACTGTCGGCACTCCTGGTCGGTGGGGGTCTCCCAGGTCGCCGCCGCCTTAGGCGCGGACGGCTCAGCACTGGGCTTCCCCGGCCGCTTCGGCGCACAACCGATCACGCAGAACGCAGCCAGCCCAACCACAGCCAACAGGGCCCCGAGGACCTTTATGTGGTGGCGCATGTCTGACTCCTTCTGGCTCCGGCCGACGTCTACGCCAGCTCTTTCATTACCTCCCGCGCCGCCGCGATCGTGGCATCGACGTCCTCCTCGGTGTGGGCCGTGGAGAGGAACATCGCCTCGTACTGGCTGCACGGCAGGTAGATGCCGCGCTCGATCATGCCCCAGAAATACCGGGCGTAGCGCTGGGTGTCGCAGCGGGCGGCCACGTCCCAGTCGGTCACCGGCTCGTCGCTGAAGAAGAAGGTCATCATGGCGCCGAACCAGCCGATGGCGTAGGGAATCCCCGCCACCGTGGCCGCCTCTTCCAGCCCCACCGCCAGACGCGTCGAGAGCCGCCCGAGCTCCTCGTAGGGGTTGGTGTCGCGCAGCACCTCGAGCGTCGCGATGCCCGCCGCGGTGGCCAGCGGGTTGCCGCTTAAGGTGCCGGCCTGGAAGACCTTTCCGGCGGGCAGCATCTGGTCCATGATCTCGGCCCGACCCCCGTAGGCCCCCATGGGCAGCCCCCCGCCGATGATCTTGCCCAGGGTGGTCAGGTCGGGCTGGATGCCGAACAGCGACTGGGCCCCGCCGTAGTCCACGCGAAAGCCCGAGATCACCTCGTCGAAGATCAGCACCGCCCCGTGTTCCCGGGTCACTTGCCGCAGCGCCTCGCGGAATTCCAGCGAGGCTTTGACGCAGCCCATGTTCCCCGCCACCGGCTCGACGATCACCGCGGCGATCCGCCCGCCGTGTTCGGCAAAGGCCCCCTCCAGGCCGGCCACATCGTTGTACCTCAGCACCAGGGTGTCCTTGGCGGTCCCTTCGGTCACGCCGGGCGAGTCGGGCACGGCCAGCGTGGCCGCCGCACTGCCGGCCGCCACCAGCAGACTGTCCACGTGCCCGTGGTAGTTGCCCGAAAACTTCACCACCAGCGGCCGGCCGGTGTATCCGCGGGCCAGGCGGATCGCACTCATCGTGGCCTCGGTGCCGGAGCTGACCAGCCGAACCTTTTCGATCGAGGGCACGGCGTCGATCAGGATCTCGGCCAGTTGGTTTTCGGCCAGCGTGGGCGCCCCGAAGCTGGTCCCCCGGCCGATGGCTGCCCGCAGCGCCTCGACGACCTTCGGATGGGCGTGACCCAGGATCAGCGGTCCCCAGGAACCGATGTAGTCGACGTAGCGGTTGCCGTCGACGTCGAACAGATAGGACCCCTGGCCCCGCTCGAAGAAGATCGGCTCTCCGCCGACGCCCCCAAACGCCCGGGCGGGGCTGTTTACGCCCCCGGGCATGAGCCCTTTGGCACGGCCAAACGCGGCGTGACTCTTTTCGCGCGACATGGGCAGATTCCGGGAATCGTCTGGAGCCGCAGCGGAGGCCTTAGCTTCACCGGCAGGCAGATCCCCGCCTTTTCACGAGCCTGATTCTACAGAGTACCTTCGGACGGTCTAGTGCTACAACACGAAGTGCTTTTTCTGGTACGGGAGGTCTGGCTGCGCCGGTTTCCCGGGCGAAGGAGTGCGGCGGATGCGGCCTCAACGTAACGGTGAGTATAGCGACGCCAGGAGGTCGGCGCACCACACTACAGATCGGTCTGAAGCCACCTGCATGGGCTAATATCCAGACTGCCCTTGCCGGCGTCTGGATCCCTTTTCGGGCAGATTCCGCCCGGCTATGCCCGGATCGTTTCCCCGCAAGCCGCCCCTCGTTGGACCGGTCAGCTTGGCGGGCTTTTCTGCCGATTGGGAGTTCCCAACCCGGTCTGATCGAGTACAATCAGTTGTTTGGACCCCGCGGGGGTCCGGTTTGCCGTCGGATCGGAGACGCCCCATGGCCAAGAGCAAGAAGAAAGCCGAAACCGTCTTCCTGGTTTGTCAAGAGACGGGTGACTACAACTACACGGTCCGGCGAAAGCCGGGTGGCGAGAAACTCAAACTCAAGAAATACTGCCCCCGGCTCCGCAAGCACACCGTGCACGTGGAAAAGAAGAAGTAGTCAGCCTTCAGCTATCAGCAGTCAGCTTTTGGCTTTCGCTTGCCGGGTTTTCTGATGGCCGACTGCTGATAGCTGACTGCTGATAGCTGACTGCTAATGCCTGACTGCTGAGCATGGCCAAGCGCTGGCGTATCTACCCGCATGATCCGGATCGCATCGAAACACTCCGGCGCGCGGCCGGAATCCCCGCAGTCGTCGCCCAGTTGCTCATCTGCCGCGGAATTACCGATCCGGGCCAGGCACAGGCGTTTCTGAATCCCAAACTCACAGACCTTCACGATCCGGAGCAGTTGCCCGGCTGTACGCAGGCTGCTGAGGTGATCCATCAGGCGATCGCCGCGGGAGAGCGAATCGTCATCTACGGGGATTACGACGTCGACGGGTTGACCGGCACCGCCATCCTCTGGTTGTGCCTGAAGTTGCTCGACGCCCAGGTCAGCTACTATGTGCCCCATCGAATCGACGAAGGATACGGGCTGAGTTGCGAGGCGATCCGCTCGCGGGTCTCTCAGGAAGCCGAACTGATCGTCTCCGTCGATTGCGGTATCGCCAGCCTCGAAGAAGCGGCCACCGCGCGCCACCTGGGATTGAACCTGGTGATCACCGACCACCACGAACCGGGCCCCCGCTTGCCCGAGGCCGCCGCCATCGTCCATCCACGACTCCCCGGAACCACCTATCCCTTCGGCGGCTTGAGCGGCTCCGGGGTGGCCTTGAAGCTGGCCTGGGCGCTGTGCCAACGGGCCAGCGGTGCCAAGAAGGTCGGCCAACGAATGAAGAATTTTTTGATGCAGGCCGTGGGGTTGGCCGCGCTGGGAACCGTGGCCGACGTCGTGCCCCTGCTCGACGAGAATCGGGTGCTCGTGCGCCACGGACTCGACAGCCTGGCCGGGCGACCTACCCCGGGCATGGCGGCACTGATGAAAACTGCGAAACTCGATGAGAAACTCCGCGTTAAGCGACCGGACAAAAGACCCAACTTGGATAGCGAAGACCTGGCGTTCATGCTGGCTCCCCGACTGAACGCCGCCGGGCGGCTCGGCCAGCCCCAACTCGCCGTCGAACTGCTGGTCAGTGATCGCCAAGAACGCGTGCGGGAGCTGGCCCAGTACCTCGACGGACTCAACTCCACGCGACAGACCCTGGAGCGAAGCATCTATCTGGCCACCAACAAACAGGTCAAAGAGCAATTCCGCCCGGCCGATGACGCCGCCCTGGTCCTGGCCGACCGTGGCTGGCACCCCGGCGTGATCGGCATCGTGGCCGGACGTCTGGCCGAGAAGTATCATCGTCCGGTGGTCTTGGTCTCCTGGGACCAACTGGGGGTGAAGCCGGGGATCGGCTCGGCCCGCAGCGTTCCCGGCTTCAACCTCCACCAGGCGCTACAGGCCTGCGACGAATACCTGCTCTCGCACGGCGGCCACACCGCGGCGGCCGGACTGAAAATCCAAGAGGACAAGTTCGAGGGCTTTCGGGCGGCCTTTGGCGAGGTCGCGGCCGCCGAGATCAGCGAAGAACAACGGGTGGCCGAGTTGCGGGTGGACGCGGAGTTCCCGCTGAGTGCATTCAACCGTGAGACGGTCCATCTGATCGAGCGCTTGGCCCCCTTCGGCGAGGGCAACGCCCGGCCGCTGCTGTGCTCCAGCGGCGTCAGTCTGGCCGAACCGCCGCGAACGATCGGCTCCGGCGGGCGCCACCTCTCCTTGAAGCTCTCGCAACACGACGTCACGCTTCGCGCGGTGGCCTTTGGCGGGGGCGAATGGGCCGAACAACTGGCCGCGGTCGACCGCCCCCTCGACGTCGCCTTCCGACCAGTCATCAACACCTTCCGCGGCCGCCGCAACGTCGAATTACACCTCGTCGATTGGAGGAAAAACACCTAGGATTTCAGACTCGGGACCGCAACCGGCAGTTTAGCGGCCGCCGCCACGGCGGCCTGCACGCTCGGACCGCCGTCCACCGTCGACTGTGATTTGAGCCATGCAATTCCAGTCAGTTGTTAAGCCCGCCGCCGGCACGGCGCCCATTCTCGGAATGCTATCCACCGCCCCATATTGACAAACTACGATCAATGGCCCACATCGACCTCGAAGCCGCCAGAGAGCAGATGCTCCGCAAGCAGCTGCAGCGCCGCGGTATCCACCACCAAGGGGTGCTGGCCGCCATGGCCAAGGTGCCCCGCGAACGGTTCATCGCCCCGGAATTGCGCGACGAGGCATACGCCGATCGGGCATTGGCGATCGACTGTAGCCAGACGATCAGCCAGCCGTACATTGTGGGCCTGATGACCCAGGCCCTGGAGCTCTCGGGACCGCAGAAGGTCCTGGAGATCGGCACCGGCAGCGGATACCAGACGGCAATCCTGGCCGAACTCGCTCGCCAGGTGGTCAGCGTGGAACGCCATGCCGTATTGTCTCAGCAAGCCGGCAGGATACTCTCGGAGCTGGGTTATCGGAATGTCACCCTGGTGACCGGCGACGGCACGCTCGGCTGCCCGGACCACTCACCTTTCGACCGGATCATCGTCACCGCCGCGGCGGCCGAATATCCGCTCACTCTGTTCGACCAGCTCGAGGAAGGCGGAATCCTGGTGATCCCCCTGGGCGGACGAGACTACCAGACATTGCAGGCAATCCGCAAGCTCGCCGGCCGCCCCCAAGCAATGAACCTCTCGGCCTGCCGGTTTGTCCCCTTGGTAGGGGCCTACGGCTGGCCCGAATAGCCGCCCGGCCGGCCGGGAGCCACGGTCTGGCGTCCAAAGGCCGCGGCCCGGATCAGCCATTGACCCCAAAGTCAGCCGGACTAGAATAGCGCCTTCACCCACCCCGCGGGGCGTAGCTCAGCCTGGATAGAGCGCTGCGTTCGGGACGCAGAGGTCGCTGGTTCGAATCCAGTCGCCCCGACTTGTAAGTCCTTGTTAAACAAGGGCTTACGGTAACACATCGACTACCCTCCTGCACTACTCTTCTGCGACTACCTTTTCGACTACCCTTTCCCGTTCAGAAACTAGGTGCGCCGCCCGCGGAATTGGAAGGGAAAATAGCCGGCTCAGAGGTAGTCAAAAGGGTAGTCGATTTTGCTGATTGGCCCCCCGACCGTCCCGCCCGGGGCGGGACCTCCTCGCAGAAGTACGAAGAGGTTTTTGGCGAGAGCGATGGGGAATACATGGCCTGTGGGCAGAAAACCACACCCAAACCAGCCTGTGGAGGGGGGGGCGTCTGGTATGAGGTTCGCCCGAGGAACTCCATCCTGGACGGGGAATCGCCGTCCCGACTGGAATTCCACGCAGCCCTTGGCTAACTTGGGGGAAGTTGTCGCTCGGAGCATATCCGAGCGGAGTCCAAATGGGAAATATCGGTAGAAAGAGTTGGTCGTAGGATTAAGCGGCTTGAGCAAGAGTTGGGACCGACGAAGGAATAGCTAACAATCCGGCGTCACCACATTTCAGGAGGCGTGGCAATGAATCGAATCGTTTTCCTGCTCATGCTGGGTTTTTCG
>CAZUAM010000252.1:0-8958 GCA_964618095.1 uncultured Planctomycetaceae bacterium
ACGCTGTTCGTCTTCGCCGCGCAGATGCCGTAGCCGCCGGCCTCTTTCGCCAACGGTGCCAGCAGCATCAGCGACTTCTCGGGCCGGGTGAGATTGAAGAGGCGATGCCGTGAGAAACGGATCCGCACGTCGCTGAAATCTGGATTCGAAAGGACCAGCCCGAGGTTGTCCGATACGTGCTGCGGCACGGGCATCGAGCGATCGTGGCAGCTCGTGCAGCGGCGGCGGACGGCTTCGGCCGCGGTGATCGAGACGGGCCACTTTCGGTCGCTGGTATCCAGCACGCTGCGGGGAAAGCCGCCGATCATCCCGGTGCCCAGGGCCGCGTACGTGCCCGGATAGGCCGCCGCCGACTCGATCCAGTAGCGGATCATGTCCTGTTGGTGGGCCGAAAGCCGAGCGTCGTAATGGCCCCCGTCGAGCATCTTCATCAACGGGCTGGCCGAGGTGCCGACCGCCCTGGGTGGGAGATTCGTTACCATCCGATCCCGACCGTCGGAAACGTACAGCCCGGCGGTGAGCGTGAAGTAGCTGTGCGAGAAGATCGGCCCCCGGTCGCCAGTAAGGATCACGCCGTCTTCCCGCCGGTCGTAGTCGTGGCACTCGACGCAGTGCTCGTCGAGGATCGGCTGGATATCCCGCGGATAGTCGAACACCTCCGGAATCCCGGCCAGCGGCGTGATCTTCCGCGGCGGGTGGCGGAGCGCCTCGACGGTGTTTTGCCCGGGGTTCAGCGGACTGCGGGTCCGCTGTTCGTGGCAGCCGACGCAACTGGTCGTCTCGCCGGGCATCACGGTCAGGAAGCTCTGCATGCGTTTGACCGAGTTGCCCTTTTCGTCCAGGGCCACAAAGAAAAAGCTCCTCAGCGCCGGCAGCTCCATGTAGGCCGAGCCGTCCTCCTCCACCGGCACCGTGCCCACCACGCGCTCCAGCGTGTAGGTCCCGCCAAAGCTCATCGGCGGCATCTTGCCGCTGTAGTTGATCGGCTTGGGCAGGGTTTCGAGCACCAGCAGCCTCTTGATCTCGCCTCGCCGCACGCCTTCCATCCGTCGCCCGACGTAGATGTCGTTGAGGATCAGCCGCCCGGTCGCCTGCCGGGCATTGGCCCGCGGTGGGATGACCCGTTCCCGATCTCGTGGGCGGAGCGGCCGGGGCTCGTGCAGTTGAACCTTCTCGCGGACAAGCTCGGCCGGCAGCCGATAAAGCTCGCGTGTCTGCCCGCTGCCGTCCATGGCCAAGAGCCGCGGGCCCTGGGCCACCAGGAAATGATCTTCCGAGAGCGGATAGGGATCGCGATAGTCGGCGTCTTTGCTGATCCGCACCGCCGAGGCCTCCGCATCCGGCCCGGCCTTGGGCGTGATCACCGCAATCGCCCCGGCGTGCTCTTTGCGGCCGTGGCCGGGCGAGAAGACGGCCACCACCTTGCCCGTGCCGGGGATCGGCTTGGCGTCGATCATCAAGGTCTGGGGGCGCATGTTCCCGTAATAGACCATCTGCCCGGTCCCGTCGGGATTGGCCGTCCAGAGATGGTGGAAGGCGACGCGGCTGCGGTCGACGTACTCCCAGCGCTCGTAGATCACCCGCCCGTCCGGCAGCGGCCAGGGCGTATTGTCCTGCTCGATGTTCGCGGAGATCGGCCGGATGTCCGTCCCGTCGGCGTCGCAGCAGTACAGAATGGCCACCGGCGTATACCAGCAATTGACCCAACGGTTGCACCGGCTCGAGCAGAACATGATCCGCCCGTCGGGCAGGTAGGTCGGCTCGATGTCGTCGTAGGGTCCCGAGGTGAGTTGCCGAAGCCCGCTCCCGTCGGCGTTGATCTCATAGAGGTGGAAGTGGTCGGAGCCGCCCGGGCGGTAGGAGAACAGCACTTTGCCGGCGTCATAATGCACCTGGGGATCTCGGATGGAGCCCTTCGGGTCGTCCAGCAACATCGTGAGGCTGCCGGCCTTCAGGTTCAGCCGGCACAACCGTCCCCCGGCCCGGTAGAGCTTCTCGTTCTCGTCGAACGCATAGTACCCGAAGTTGGCGTACCAGTGTCCGTCGCTGCCCACCTGCCGGGCGGCAAAGATGATCTCTTCCGGGTCGGGCGCCGCCGGTGCCGCCAGCGCGCCGGACCATGCGCTTCCCAGGACGACCAGGAGCGCGACCAGAACCTTGCTGACGCACCCGGCGCCCACGCACCGGCTCGGGACCGATTCCATTCCAGCGCCCAATGGTCGATTGAACTTGGGCAACATCTTGGGGATCATCACAGACACCCTTCCCGGGAAACGATTGCCGCCTTACGGGCCCGACCACTCAGAACGCCATCGACTCCGGTTCATAGTATTCCTTGGGATGCTTGCACGCGGGGCATTTGGCCGGCGGCTCCGCGGCTTCGACAACGTAGCCGCACACACTGCATTTCCATCGAATTGGCTGCTCTCTCTTGTACACCGTCTCGTTCTCGACCATTTCCAACAGCTTGCGGAATCGCTCCTCGTGATGCTTCTCGATCTTGGCGATCTGGCTGAATAGTCTGGCGGCCTCGGCGTTGCCCTCTTGTTCGGCTTCTTTTGCGAAGGCGGGATACATCTCAGTCGTCTCGCCGTGCTCTCCTGCGACGGCTTCTTTCAGGTTCGCCACCGTGTCGCCAATTCCTTCCAACAGCGCGAGTTCATCCTTGGCGTGCCGCGTCTCGTTGTTGGCCGCCTCCTCGAAGACTTTGGCAATGTAATGGTACCCTTCCTTTCTGGCTACCTTGGCGAAGTAGGTGTACTTGTTCCTGGCTTGCGACTCCCCTGCGAAGGCCGCTTTCAGGTTCTCCTCGGTCTTGCTCATTTCTTGCTCCTTTGAGCGTGTACGGTGATCCAGATCTGCAAAAGCGCGCGCCCTTTTGCAGCACTTCTTCCATGCCCGCTTCGAGGTCCTCCTGACCTGGCGGGTTGCCCGGTTCTTCAGGGTCCCGGCCCCCCACTCAGGGAAATCACCGCAGAATACTGCCCCGTTTTTCGGGAGTCAATAGCCGGTGCCCCGGCCGGGTGCAACCGGCATGGTCCGGTTCGGGCTTCTCGTGGAAGCTGCCCGCTCCAGCAAGCTCGATCTATCTGCCGTCGATCGACTTGGGGGCAATCCCCGCGGTGACCGCAAAGCACTCCCCGCCTTGTACCTGGCGCTGCGACACTCCCTGCCCGTCGGACCGGGTGTCCGAGCGGATGTTCCAGCCGCCGACTTCCAGTGCCGCCTCCGTGCCTTGGGCGTCGGTCGTCGCGAACGTGGCCGTCACCTCCTTCGTCCGTCCCGGCAGCAGGCTGAAGTAATTGTCCTCCCAGAGAATCGGCACGATCTCCTCGCCGCCGGGTCCCCGCGTCGCCGCAAGATGGATAAAGAAAGCGAGGTGCTCGGTGGGGTTGCGGAGTCTGACGTGCATCACCGTATTCTCGCCGTGCCTTTCGAGGCGGTGGGATGATTCCAGTTTCACCAGCGGGAGCTTGGCAAGGTCCTTCAGGTCGGCGGGCTTCCTGGACGAGAGCCAGTAGAAGTTGTCCGAGACGAGGTTTCCGTCGCCGCTGCGCAGCTCGAGCTGCACGAAGTAGACCGGCGTCAGGCTCTCGATCCGTGGAAGCGCAAAGACGTCCTGGTAGGTGTTTGCCCCCACGGTCGTCTTGGCGGTCTTTTCGGCCAGGAGCTTCATTGCGAAGTCGTACACGCGGGCGGTCGCCCGCAGGGCGCCTGCCGGTTCCAGGCGATGGTTGACCACGGTCACGGTCGAGTCGAGCGGGCAGAGTTGGACGTGCAGCGTCTCACACGCCCGCTTGATGTAGTAGTAGCTGACCATCGGCCTCAGATACCAGTCGAAGATCTGCCATTGCACGCTCGGCCAGCAGGCGTTGATCTTCCACTGGGTGAAGCCGCTGGTGATCTCCCACATCCGGTGGTTGACCGCCTCGAACATCGCCCGGTGCTGGTCGGCCGTGAGCAGTTGGCCTTTGCGGCAGTAGTCGGCCACGCTGGTGGGCTGGCCGTGGATTCTGCGCAGCGCCTCGTCGTAAGGCTTGTAGTAGTGGTTGGCCCCGTGCTCGGCCCACGTCTTCGTCAGAGGGTAGCAAGGGCCCGGCTCGGCGGCCTCCAGGTCGGGGAGGAACTTCCGCAGGCTGTCGATCGGAGGCAGCGAGGCAGAACCGCTCTCCATCATGAACATCCAACGACGGTCCCGCCGCACGCGACGGAAGTATTCGGCCGGCTCCAGCCAGCGGTACGACGCCCCGATGTCGGTCATGCCCACGGGCGTGTCCGGCTTGATCCACGGGGGAACGTCCTGGCGGTCGTCGGGAAAAGAGGCCGAAGGGATGAACGGCCGCGTGCCGTCGAGGTCGAGCACGTGCCTGCGCCACATAGTGTAGACCGGTTCGCGCGTCACCGCCTCGTTCATGGCCATGTACAGGACCAGGCTGGGGTGGTTCCGGTAGCGTTTGAGGACGTCGGCGGTACAGCGCGACAGGAGCTCGACGTCGGAGGGGTGGTCCGTCCCCGGCCTGGCCCAGTAGCAGCTATAGAAACAGTTGCCGAAGAGCAGTCCGTACCGGTCGCACAGATCGAGGAATTCGTCCGGCGGATTGGGAATGTCCTCGAAGTAGACCAGGTTCAGGTTGGCCTGGGTGAAGTAGCGGATCTCGGTTTCCATCCTGCGCCGGTCCCAGTCGAAGAGAATCTCCGGCTGGATGTATCCGCCGCGACAGAAGATCTTCCTGCCGTTGACGTGCAATTGCAGCCCGTGCCAGCCGTCCCGCTGGTGCAGCCTCCGGGTCACCTCGCGGACCCCGAAGGTGACCTCTTCCCGATCCGATACCTGCTCGTCCGCCTCGAAGGTGATCGACAGGTGATAGAGGTTCTGCGGGCCGTAGTTGACCGGCCACCAGAGACGGGGATTCTCCATCACCGGCTTGGGCGAGAACTCGACGAGCTTGGTTTCGCCCGGGGCCAGGGTAACGGCCTGCCGGAACTTCAGGCCCGTCTCCACAATGCGTCCTCGCAGGACACCCGCCTGCGGCCGTGGGGTCGCGTTGACCAGCTCGGCCGAGACGGTCAACGTGGCCCGGTCCGTCTCCGGCAGTGGCAGATCCGTAGTCACGAAGGGATGGCGGACGTCGACCGGACCGGTAAGCTCGACGTAGACCTCCTGCCAGATGCCCAGGTGCCGGTCGCGGACGGTGGGCATGCAGTCGTAGCCCACGCACGTGACCATCGTCACGTCCTTCATCAGCTCCGTTTGATAGTTGCGGTCCCCTCCGAGGACCTCGAATTGGGTGTCGGGCACACCCGGATGATCCACCGGGTAGACCTTCACCGCCAGGCAGTTCTTTCCCGGCCTGGCCTGCCCCGTAACGTTCAAAACGAATCGTTGAAACATCCCGGCCATCGTCCGGCGGTCGGCAATCTGCTTTCCGTTGAGCCATACGTCCCCGCGGTAGTTGATCGCCTCGAAGTGCAGCCAGATTTGCCGGTTCCGGCCGATGCGGGGCAGGTCGAATTCGGTCCGGTACCAATACGGGTCCTTCCAGGGATTTCGTTTGTCGGGCAAGTGGCTGTACTTCAAAAGGCCGTGGGCCCGGTTGAACTCGTCGGAGGCGTCGGGGATCAAGAAGTTGTTCAGGCCGATCCGCAGGTCGGGATAGACACCGCCGTTGATCAGCGCGTTCAGGGCCGTCGAGGGAATCCGCGTCGGATACCACCCCTCGGCCACGAAATCCGAGGTGGCCACCACGTCGCCAGCGGCGGGAACCAGGACGGATGATTGCAGCCGCCAGCCGTCCCGGAGGATTAGCCTCTCCCGGGGCGCTCCGGCCTGGCCGGTCGAGCGACCATTCACGCCCCCCGCCGAAAGTGGGAGAGCGGCCGAAAAGAGGATCAGAACCAGCCCGCCAACCGCGAGCCTCCTCCAAATTGTGTTCCACATCATCATTGTGCCCTCCTCGGTGCATCCGCGTCTGAGTTGAATCTACTCGGTTCATCTGAATCTAGCGCGCGCGGGGGCGTGCGGAGGTCTTCGGATAGCTCTTCGGACCTCCGCTCGGGCTCGGCAAAAGGGGGCCACTTTCCATGGTTTTCGGAACTTGTTGACGGAAACATACTTACGGTCGCGCGCGCAAGATTCGGATGAGCCGTCCTTTGTTTCGCAGGGCTTTTGCCGGCAGGGTTCCTCGGGCTCATCGGCAACAGCCGAAGATTGTAACCCAATGCCGATTGCCACGCCAGCGGATGTGTTCAGGAGACTGCGGTGGGAAAAAGCTGCTCTTCCCAAAACCACGCACGGTGACTCAGGGGTCCGAATCGTAGACTCGTCTGCCGTGGCGAATCGCTTCGCGGCTGCATGATTCGGCCTGCCGCCGCAGGGCATACTTCTGTTCGCGACGTCGGTCGGCCTCACAGGGTTGGAAGCCGGCCATGTCCGCGCGGGGACGCGCGGCCAGCAACTCTTGGCCCGCCCGAATCATTCTCAAGGCTTCCCGGTATCGTGAATCACCCTTGTCGGCGAACTTCGCCAGGCAAGGGCTCAGTTCCGGCCGTGCGAAGCTGACTTGCGGACCGCGATTCCCGTTGTAGCTCCTCCGTGAGCCGAAAGGGACACCCGTCAGTTGACTCAGCCGCGCCAGTTGCCCGTTGTCAAGCGGACAACGGCCGGTCAGGCTTTCCGGATAGGCGCAGGCGTAGGTCGGGTAATACACGCCGTTGAGATCAACCCAGGTCACCAGCCGGTCGAACTCCTCTGGGCTGAGCTCGATCTCCTGGTGTTCAGGTATCGCCGGGCGCCGGATGACTTCCACGAGTTTGCTGGCGTGTGAGCCCCAGGAGTAGGCCGGCTGGACCTCGGCTGGGCCGGCGCCGACGCACTTGACGTACCCTTTCCGCCAGAGTTCGTTGTAGGACGCGTTGAAGGTCAGGTCCCGGTCGGCCGCCAGGTTCAACTTCTTGCCTGCTTCCGTCCCGTAATCGTGGCAACCTGCACAGTGCTTGTCGAAGATCGGTTGGACTTCGGCCATGTAGCCGAACGGTCGAGGCGGGCCGTACCAGCCGTCCAATTTGCTCCCGCGGCGCTTCATTGCCAGCGGGGTTTCGGTGCCGATCGGCGGCGGAGCCGTGCGACGCTCGTCGTGGCAACCCACGCAGCCGGTCAGTTCGCCCGGCTGGGCAACCGTCCCGCTCCGCATCGACTGGATCATCATGCCGCCAGCGTCGAGAAGCTGGAAGTAGACGAACGTGTCGGCCGGCACGGCGAAGTAGGCCGAACCGTCCTTCTCGACCGGCACGCGGCCGAGGATCCGCTTGTTTTCCAGACTGTGCCAGTTCATGCCCGGGGCCGTATATCCCTGGCCGAACCAGGCCCCCCTGGCCCAATGTCGCTTTTCGGGCGACTCCACCACGCGGAGGAATTTGACCGCGCCGCGCTTCACTCCCTGCATGTGCGTGCCCCGATACACGTCGGCCACGTAAAAGTGCCCTTGCCGTTTGTCGAAGTTCCGCCGCGAGGGGACAACCGGTGGGCGTGAGCGCGGCCCAAGCGGCATGGGATCGTAGCAACCGGGCCCTTCTGCGTGCAGGAGGATCTCGTTGCCGAAGACGTCGACCAGGTAGATCCCCATCTGCTCCCCGTTGCCGGTCATCCGCGAGCAGAGAAAGTGCTTTTCGCTCAGCGGCCAGGGGTCCTCATACTTCACGGCCACCGTTCTGGCGTGCAGGTCACAATCAAAGGGACCGCCGGTTCGCACGGGATCGGCCGCATTTGCCGGCCAGGTGCGGATCACCGGTCTGCGCCCGTCAATCCCCAAACGACGGTCAACAATGGCCATCGCCCCCCAAAGCCGGTCGTGGTGCGGTCCGAAGATGCAGAGAATCTGCTGTGTGCCGGGCAGCGGGTGGGCGTTGAACACGGCGCCGGGCACCGCCGTGTTGTTGCCCCAGTAGACCGCCTGGTTCGTGCCGTCCGGATTCACGGTCCACAGCCCGTGGGCGTCGCCGAAGTTGCGGTCGACGTATTCCCAGCGGGCGTAGAGGATCCGGCCGTCCGGCGTCAGGCGGCTGTGATTGTCGAACAGGGTGTTCTTGGTGATCTGGTAAATGTTGGCCCCGTCGGCGTCCGTGCGGAACAGATTGGCGGCGATATCCCGGCTGCACATGTTGTACTTCGGCTCGCGCGTGGACGAGAAGACGATGCCGTCGTCGGCCAGGTAAATCGGATCGAAGTCGCACACGCCCGCCGCCGAAGTGAGCTGCCTAAGCCCGCTCCCCTCGGCGTTGATCTCCCAGATGTGGTAGTCTTCCTTCGCGTTTCTCCGCATGGCAAACACGATTCTCTTGCCGCTGAAGTGGACGTCCGGATCGCGGGCGATTCCCTCGGGCACGTCGATTAGCGTCGCGACTCGACCGCCGGCTGCCAGATCGATCGTCTTCATCGCCCCGCCACCCTGGAACAAGTCGGAGTGCGGGACGTTCCGGTCCGCGTTGAACTCGCCGGTGTGGAACAGCGTGTCGATCGCGTGGTAGTGACTGCGGTATTGATGCCGGACCACGAACAGGATCGGCCGGCCACTGACCAGCGGATTGGCGATCAACGCCTGCCGTCGGAAGGCGGCCAGTTGGTCAACCAGTTGGGGTACCCGTTGCCGCGCCCCTTGATCGCCAGCGGCCAGGGCCCTTTCCATCTCGATCAAGCGCGCTTCGTGCTTGTCGAAGCGCTCAAGGTATCCCCGGTAGCGGGTCGGAAAAGCGCTGCTGAGGTCCTCGATCGCCAGGCGCAAGGCCTTCCACTGGTTCCCTTCGCGCCAGGCCTCGATTTGCCGGCGCGCAGCCCGGTGCTCCACGTCGGCGAAGTGCTCACGCGTGGCCTGGGGGTCGATCCTGCCCTGGGCCGTGAAGTCGTCGAAGTCGACGTGTCCCCAGCCGCCCCGGTTGTGATCGACGATTCTCAGAAAGACCTTC
>CAZUAM010000252.1:8968-9570 GCA_964618095.1 uncultured Planctomycetaceae bacterium
ACGACGGCCTGCCTGATTCAGGATCGGTTGGGATTGCCGACCAGTTGCGGCGCGTTCCAGGTGACCTGCTGCATGGTCTCGGTGAGCTTCCCCCGGGCTTGGAGAGCTTCCTTGCCGTCGAGTGTGCACAGGGCCACGTACGTGTCGGGGTGACTGCCTCCGCTGATCAACAGGAAGATCGCCGGCCCGGACAGCTCGAACACCGGCGACTCGACCGTTCCGGTCATGCGGTCGTCCGGCCGGTCGTCGGGGAGTTCCACCGTCGAGAGGTAGTAGGTTCCTTGCTTGTTGTACTTGACGTTCGGATGGTTGTGGAACACGGCCCGGTCGGTGACGATCTTCCCGAACCGACCCTCCACGATCTTCCAGCCCTGGAGATCGCCGGACTCGAAATCGAAGACCACGCGGGCCGGCTCGGCCGCCGACGCCGGCAGCGACACGGCCGAGACTCGGCAACAAAGCACGGCCCAGAACGCCGGACGCAGTAGGGGATGAGTCATTTCTGGCTCTTCAATCTCTCTGGGATGTCACGGGGTGGGGGGAGGGCGAAATCCTCACGGGCTTGATTGTACTGCGCCGGCGGCTGGCGGCCAAGATTCGTG
>CAZUAM010000253.1:0-9564 GCA_964618095.1 uncultured Planctomycetaceae bacterium
GTTGTCGGTTAGTTGTCGGTTCGTTGGGTTTCGTATTCGCGCCCCTCCGTGGTCAAACTCACGTAGTCGTGGGTTTCCCCGCATGCGCAACACGTCGGGTAGTAATCCCACTCGCTATCGGCGAAAACCGGGTGGACGTCTTCGCAATCCGTGTCCACCCCATCGGGCAGACACTCATTGCAGTAGATATCCCAGTCGAATACGCAAGCTTCGAAGTCGTATGCTTTCATCACTCCGCCCCCTTCTCATTCCACCGAATCGAAACGTGGTAATAGGCTTCGTCGATACTGCCGTATATCGCCTGTCGGTCGGGCGTTGTGGGCAGCGCTTCCCACCCCTCTTGCTCCAAGATCCGCGCTTCCATCCCTTCCGTGTCAAACCCGGCTTGCGCCACTTGCCCTAGGCAATCGTCGATAGCTTCGGCCGGGTTATCGCCGATGCCCGTAACGACATTGGCGAACCCGGTAAACGCAACCCCGCAACCTTGGAAGTATTGGGAATGCTCTATCCCGTGGTCGATCAATTCAAACTCGCCGATGCGCTTTGCCGTGTTGTCGGTCATAGTTGTTTTCTCCCGTTGCGTTGTATTGACAGTTTCGTCGGCCGGTTATCTGAAGCCTTTCCTTCAGACGGCCTTCAGTCAAACGCGCGAAACGTGCAAAGCGCTTCGGCGCAGTCGCGCGGCAATGTCGCAAGATACAAGGGGGCGAACACCCCTCGACGCCCCGGCCGAACCGCGCCGGAGCGGCCGACTCGCCCTAACTGTGTGCTTAACTTCCGGCGAAACCGCTATGGTCAACAACCGCGCACAAACCACGCACGACGCCAACCGTGCAAGCAACTTCGCTAAGCTTGTATGCACCACAACCATTGTTCGACTGCGTCTTTTGGATTCCCGCTCCATGCACACACAAACGTGGCCGTTGCGCTGAATAGATTCCAATGTCTTCGCCTTCGTGCGCTGTTATGCAGTCCTCCCGAACATCGCCCCAGTGCTCCATGCATCCGTGCAACCGGAACGTCGGTCATGTTGTCTCGCAACGCACGGCCGACCAGCTCGCAAGGTCGGCAAGGGTCGAACGAAATGACGTGTTGGTGGGGTGTGTTGATCGTGCGTTGGCCTGCTGGTCCCGGTCGCCCGGCGCGAGCGGCGCACCGCCAGCCGGCAAAGCCTATGACAACCTGGGCGCCGGCTTCCGCCGTGTGTCCAAGCGGACCGCGACCTACGGGCAACGGGCGACCGGTCGCGCGACGCGACGCCAGCGCACCACGGCGCCAAGCCGGCCCAGCCCGGCATTCCATAGGCCAAGGCCGCGGTGATTCAATGACAAGGTGTGTGGTTGGTGGGCACGACCGGCGCGGGCCGCGGAGAACCCGCTACCCGCCTGCCGCCGGCCGCGCTGCATCGGTGTGGATTGTCTAAGCGCCAAGAGGGGTCCAATCGCGAACCAAGCGCCGTCTTGGGGTGGTCTTTTCCGACCCCTCCCTACGGCCCCAAGCGCGAAACGCCGTCGCCGCTGCGGTCAATACTCGCTCGGCAGCATCAGCGTCCCGTTGCACACGTACAACTTGATTTGCTCCAAGGGGAAGTCAGTGAAGGGAATCTCTTGTGTGATGACGGCCGGCTGGTCCGAGTCGCCACGCATCGTAAGGGTCGCGCTCTTGTCTTCGGCCACGGCCAGTGCCCAAAGCTGGAAGTCCACAAGATCCTGGCGCGATGCGATACGCTGGTCCGGCTGGTAGGATGCCACGGCGTCGATCAGCCAGTAGGCCCCGCCGCGCTCGGCCATGTACTGGACACCCTCCGTGTAGACCAGCCGCTTGGTCCAGTGCTGGTAAAACTCGGCACTGCCGCAGAACTGGGTAAGGTCGGATTCTCGAAGCTCGGATCGTCTGTCGGATTGTTGAGTCATGCTGTCGTTCTCCAAGGTGCTCAAAGGTTCTGTTTGCTAGGCCGGCTGTTCAAGCTGGCCCAGTACCACGTCCCAAAGGCGTCCGTCGCAGATATAGGGCGTGTCGATCAGGTCAACGCCCAGTTCTCTGCCCAGCCGCTGAAGGGTTTCTTCGTCGGCCGGTTCGTCCCACAAGCCAATTCCGTGACCGAGGCAATTCATGAACAGCCGATACAGGCGAAGCGAAACGTCGGTGCCGTCGTCAAGCCAACCGGCACGCTTGAAAACCTCGACGACCGGCACGCCCCAGTATTTGCCGATCGTTTTGAGATACCCTTCCGCAATGGGAAGCAGTTCTTCTTCAGGGACGTGTTCGGTGATGGAGCACAACTCCGCCCCGGGCGGAGGGCCGTCGCCCCGCTCCTCCATTTCAGACCAGTACAGGTCGGTGTAGGGAACGTGAATCGCTTCCAGGATGGTTTGCTTGTCGAATTGCATGGGTCTGTTCCGGTCAGTCGTTCCAAGAGAAGAGGGTCCGATTGCGGCGGAAGCGGTCGCGTTTCTGCTGTCGCGTATCCGCCCCGTTCGGCGTCGGCTTGCCCGCGACGACGTAGCCGGCCTGTTCCAGTTGGTGGGCAATGTTCTCGGCACACTCGCGGCGCACTTCGTCGTGGGCATAGCGGTAGTCGTCAATCCCGCCCACCCCGTCAGAACAGCCCTTGTACTCGCCTCCGCAGTACCACCACTCCCAGCCGTTGGTGTACCACTTGACCAGTTGGTCAAGCCGCTTGCGGAGCGACAAGGCGACCATTTCCCGGGCAACCTGCCGGCTTGCGCCGTTGTCTCGATACCAGCGGTACAGGTCAGTGTCCCATTGCGCGGTGATGATGATGCGCTCGCGGTGGCCGTCGCTATAGCAGTAGCCGCGCCGCTGGTCGGCCGTGTCCCGCCCTTCGTCGAACCGAGAAAGCCGCTCGGCGGTATGTGCGAAGCCGTCGCACCAGTCCCACGGAGCTTCGCCGCTCATCGATTCATCGGGGGAGACTTTCACGGCCGCCAGAATGTCGTCGAAGTCGACGTGGGCCGATTCCACTTCCGTAGTGACCGTGGTATGCACCAGCACGTCGCCCGTGCGGATCGTCGTGGTTGCGGTCTTGGTTTGTTCCGGTTGTGTCGTCATGGTGTTGCTCCCACTTTCAGGTCATAGTCGCGGTAGAAGTCGGCCCACATTTCGGCCACTTCCCCGCCCTCACGAATCGCTTCGCGGACATACTCGACGCCATCCGCGGTCAGTTCGTTTTCCAGCCACGCGCCAACCTTACAGCCGTCCGGAAACTCAATGGCGTTGTGGCAGTCCGGCCCCGCGCCGCAATGCTGCGGGCAGTCGGCTTCCCCGCCTCCGTCGGGGTACGGGCCCTTTGGGAATTCGTCGGAATCGTAGCTCCATTCGTCGTCCGGGTCCGCCGGCGCGAATCCTTCACGGGTGAGTCGCTCACGGATTGCCTCCCCGCACTGCTGGCAGTAGATGTCAGCGGCATAGATGTAGACCAACATGGCGGTTCCTCCTGTTCAGCGGGTGACGATCCGGCCCCGTCCCTTGGGCAGAATGTCGCGTAGGTTCATCAGGGCGGAGAACAGCGGCTTCTGGACACGAACCTTGCCTTCCAGCCCCTGCGCCATGAAATCCTCTTTCCCATCAAGGGCTGCGGTTTCGTTGTAGTTGCGGCCGATCAGGGCCAGAGTGGTCAGGCCGTCCCGTGCCGCTTCTCCGGTTGGGAATTCCAGCCACACCAATTGTTGGTGCCAGTCTTCCGGTTGCGGCATGGGCGCCGACGGTCCGGACTGGTAACACGGTTCCTCTTGCAGCGCGTCCAACAGCGGCTGCATGTTGTCGTGGTCGATTACACGGGGCACGTTCACGTTGCGTTTGGTGTTGCGAGTCATGGTTGCTTTTCTCATGGTTGTGGGTTGGTGAGTTGCACTTCAGGCATTCCAGAATCGGCCGTGTTCGTCGTCCCAGTCCCATCGGTCGTAGTCCAGGGGACTGATTCCTTCGGGCGGGAAACCCGGGGCGTGGTAAGTCACGGGGAACGGCATTCCCTTGCCGTTGGCGATGCCCTCTTGCCCTTCGACATAGAGGTTGTCCGTGTCGTACCACACGCCTTGCCCCGACGTATGCGGCTGGCCGATGCAGCCACCCTCGACGAAGTTACCTTTGAGCGTGATCCACAATTCGTTCCGTGGCACGCTGAGGCGCTTGGCCGCTTCGTCGGCCCTGGCGGACATTTCGTCGGTCAGTTCAATGCCGTCGCTTAGGGGCTCGCCGTAATCATCGCCATCGATGTCTATGTCGATGGCGATGATATGGCCGTAGTCTTCACTTTCGGCAAGGATGTCGATGGCGTCGGCAATGGTGTCGGCTTCGACTATGTAATGGGGACCGCCCGTGTTGGAGATACACACGGACAAATGCCACGTCTTGCCAAACCAGTCGCCGGGATTGACGACGAGTGCTTCGTATTCTCTGCCGTCAACAGTCCACTTGGCCGTGACTTTCGGGTCGCTTGTTTCGCTGTTCGTCATGGTTGCTTTCCTCCGGTCAAAGTGCGTCGCGTTCGTCGTGTACCTGAAGCCTTTCCTTCAGTCGGCCTGAAGTCAAACGCGAACCATGCAAAGCAAAACATCGCGAACTTTCGCAAGCAATCGGCTGCAATAGCTGCAGACAAGGACCCGTCCAGCACCATCACAACCGGACCGCCGCTGGGTACGTTCGCCCTAACCATGTGCCTAACCGATGGCGCTGAAGTACGGTGTGTAACCACGCCAGGCAACAACGGTCGCCTAACCATGTGGCCGCCGCTGGCGTGGTCATTGTCTGCAAACAAGGCGTCTTCACCCGCGCTCATCATGCCGCTCGCTCCAAGGGCCGACATTTCCTGTTCACTCCGTGCCATACACGCATCTCTTGTCACTCCAGCTTGGGGGCGGTTCCCGTTCATGGTTTGTTCGCTCCCCGGGGGCACTGTATCCTCGCGGATGCCGTGCTCGTGCGGCGCCCTACGGCGCCAGGCCGAGCGCGGTTGCGTTCAGGAATGTGGATTACTCGGCGACGAGGTGGGTGCGTTCGGGGATCGCATGACGCCGACCGACAGGCGGCAGTCTGCCTGCCAATGGTCGCCGCAAAGCAGACGACAATCAGGCCGCCGCGTTCTGGGCACAAAGCCTGGCAGTGCGCGCACGGTGAGCGGCAACAGGACGCCGGTCTGACTTCGACCACGATCGCGTGGCGCAGCCAGCTCGACGTCAGTTCAACACGGCAGGGGGATCACAGATGCAAGCGACAAGGATGCAGGTAGGTGGGCACGATCAACGCGGGCAACCGTGAACTGGCTACCCTTTCGCGTCGATCGTGTTGTGGTAGGTGTAGTGGTCTGTAAGCGCGAAGTGCCGTCCAAGCGTGTCCCAAGCGCGGTCTTGGGGTGGTCTGTTCTGACCCTCCCCAGGGCGCCAAGCGCCGACAGGCCGCGGTCTCTCCGGCTAACCCCACCAGCACCAGAGACCGCCGACGATGACGCCGGCCAGCATGGCAACCTGGAAGACGGGATCGCGAATCAGTGGTTTGTCGCTCCGTGGTGGGACCTGTGGCGGGACCTCCCACGGGAAGCGGATGTCGTAGACGGTGACCTCGTCCGGCTCGGGCTCGTGTGGCTCGACCGGCTCCTCGTATCCGATGGCCTCCATCCACTCGGCCGGCACGTCCCATGGGTCCACCCGATCCAAGCGCCGGAACTGGTCGGCGGCGTAGGCTTGCTCATGCACGGTTTCCGGGCTGCCACGCGGCTCTGGTCCGCGGCCGACGAAGATGATACCCCGGAATCCCTTGGGTGACTCGCCGGTCACGCCCAGGTATCCACCGTGCTCGTCCTGGTAGTACGTGATGCTCATATCTTCAGCCTAATCCGGGACGAGGTCAAAACAAGTCCATCGTCACCATTGCTCGATACACCTCCGCCTCAGCCAGGGCATCAGAGAGCGCATCGTGGGGATTCTCGTTGGTAACGTGGAACTTGTTGCAAAGGGAAGCGAGGCCCATCCTGTTGAATGGCAGTTTCTCGCCAGCGAAGGCGGCGCGGTCGTTCAATGAAAGGGCCAGCAGGAAGGCGTCGCGAGCATGGGAATGGAAGAGGGTCTGCTTTTCGTCGATGCCCAGCCAGGCCGTCAGGAAGGCCGACTCGAAGGCCCAGTTGTGGGCCAGGGGCACCAGCGTCTTACCAGTGGGCAGGTCGAGCCGCTCCCACCATTCGCGCAATAGATCGGCCACCTTGCCGGGGTGCGGGGCATGCAGTATCAGGTCTTCAAGCTTCAGGCCGTGAATCTGCGACGCTTCGCGCTCCGCCCGCTCAGGGTGGAGCGGGCGAATGTTGTGATAGAACGGCCGGACGCCTTCCAGCGGGCGGATGTCGGAGTTGAGCGGAACTACGGCGATCTGAAGGATCTCATGCCAGTCTGGTCGTCGGCCGGTTGTCTCCAGATCGACCGACGCCAGCAGATTGCCGTTGAGCGCAACAAGTCCCGAGTAGATGTTAGGCATCGGCGGCAACCTCCACCTTGAGGTTCTCGACTCGATCCGCCGCCGTCTGTTCGGGCCGAGGACCGCCGCCGACCAACCAGCACGCGAAGCGGTCGGCCCAGACCCGAAGCCGGCCGAGGGATTCGCTGCTGCCGGCGTCGCCGCCGATCACGTAGTCCCAACCGTCGTAGCCCAAGAGCGCCCGATCCGCCACATCGGGGCCGGGACCGAAGCCGGGCCGGACGATCTTCACGAGCACGCCGCCGGCCTCGCGAATCGCCTCGGCCTCATTGGGAAAGCGGACATCGGGAATCACCATCACGTCGAGGTCGTGCTGGCCTTTCAGAAGGTAGTCGAGCCACGTCGGTTCGTAGACGTTTTCACGGATCGCCTTGGTGCCCATGTCGATCCAGATTTGGCGGGGGCTCTTGCCGATCTCGGGCAGGATGACTTCGCGGTACTGTTCGCCGTCGCGGGTTTCGTAGAACTCCGGCTCGCGCAGCCCGGCCCAACCATAAAGGTCATGGCAGACTTGCTTGAGCTTGTAGGCGAATGACCGTTTTCCGATGGCGACGTTCGGGTCGCGCTCGCGGCACGCCTCGACGAGGAAGTTGGCAAATGTATCCTTGCCTGTCCGCTTATAGTGGCCCAAACCGATCGTAACGGTTGCTATTGCCGTAGACATGGGATTGCCTCTTGGAAGTTGCGTCGCCAAGGTGGGACCGGCGTTTGCCGGCGGGCGACCGGGTGAGTAGTGAAGAGAAAGGGTGGGGATACAGTCAGGGGTCAGTCGCTTTCAAGCCGCAGCTTGCCGTCGATGCGGACGTATCGCTTTGCGTCTGCCGGCAGCGTGCCCGGCTTCTCCCAGGCGAGGTTGCCGATGAATTTCTTGTTTTCTGAACCCGCACCAATAGGAAACCGCATGGGCATCGCGCGGGAGGTCTTGATCTTGCTCCACCGGTGGCGCCCCTCGGCCGGAAGCCATTTCTGGAATGCTTCGTAGAACTCGGCGAAGGGCATCTTCACTCCGGGGACTTCGTGGCAATGTTCGGCGAGGAACTCCTCCAACGCGTTCCGCGCAAACTGCTCGGCTTCTTGTTTATGCCCAGTCGCTACGATGGGGATGCGGAGCCGACCTGCGACCGGCGGAAGTCGCAGGTCCATTAGCGTGTGCATGAAGTGCGGTGTTTCTTCTTCGAGTGTGCCCAGGAGGATCTTCTTGGGGATTTCTTCCACGAGGTCCGGGACGTAGATCATCGTGATGCGTGTGTCGCCCGGAAAGATGGGGCATGCATCTTGTCGGTTGGCACACTGAATCCAGTGTGTCGTGTTGGGTTGCGAGTAGCTGTCGGTCCGCATCTTGCGAATCGAAATCGTTCTGCCCGTAACCCATTCCTTGATCCGGTTATGGGCTGACGCACCGGCCAGACTGATGTTCTTCTCTTCAACGACGCAGAGCACGGCACTTGCCAACTCGCCGTTGAAGTCGTTCTTGTTGGTCAAGGCCCGGTCCGCGAAGACTACTCCCGAAGTCATCAACAGACTAATCGCTTCGTGCAGAATCGACTTGCCGCTGTTTTCTGGGCCAAAGAGAAAGAGGTACGGCAGTGGCTCGAACGGATCACGCAGCAGGCAGGCGGTCCACGCAAGAAGGTAGTCCGCTCCCGATTTGATGTTGGCACGTTCGGCCCAAGGCAGCTTGCGCAGCGCCGGCGTTAAGTCTTGACCAATGTGATGTAGGACCTTGTCCCAATGCGGATGGTGAGGGACTTGGTCGTCGATTAGTTCGGCCGGCTGGAACCGAAACTGCGCAGCGTTGAGGTTCCAGCGTCGATTGCCGGGATACTCGGGTTGGAATGGCAGGTTTACCAACTCCCATGTCTTCAAGACTGCTCCGCCCATGATGATGTCCGCTTCAGTCTTCTTGTGACCGAGGGCCAGCAGGGCTGATCGAACGTCGTCTTTTGGCTGGCGAATCCAACGGCCGTTCTGAACCCGCCCCATCCAACCAGCCCGCTCACCGGCGGGGGTGTAGAGACATCGCAGGATACTGTCGTGTTCCGTCGAACCGGGTTCTTCCTTCTTCTGTTCGGTGCGCACGTTGCACACCCGTTCCCACCAACCACCACGTTGCTTCACCCAACTCGTGTCCGGCTTCTCCTCCTGCTCGTGACGCTTGATTCGCACTATGAGCCGGCCATCCTTGTTTCGCTTCAAGTGTGTCTCTCGGTCCAACCACTTTTCGTTGAGTTCAATCTTCTGGCCGAGGGCATCGGCAGTTTTCAAGGCATCGTCGGCCCGGTCGAAGAAGAAGCCGGCTCCGCCCGACATCTCGGCCCCGCCGCCAACTCGGGCCGCCGAAGCCAGGTCGGGGAGGCAATTGAAGTGACAGCAAGTCCATCCTTCGCCGTCCTGCTCCCAGGTCTCGGCTTCTGCAATGCCGGGTGAGAAGCGATAGACTCGCCACGCGCCGTCGAGCATCGGGAACATGAAACAGTTGGGGGTGGCTCGGTCGTTGCCCTCTGAGATCGTCTGGAAGATGCCCTTCAGCCCCAGTTCGCGGCGTTTCTCCGGGTCGTCGATCAAATTTGTTAGGGCTTTCGTGTGTGTCTGGAGGAGATGGTGGTCGGTGGTCCAGACCGTTGAAAACCCGCTTCTTGTCAACTCGTCGATGATCGCCTTGTGCTGTTCGTCGAGTGATATGGTGGCGCGAGATGAAGCCAGTGCCTCAATCGGATCGAGATGCTCGTCAGCCACCGCCTGAACCCGAACCTTGGCACGGCGGCGAGTCACCACCTCAACATGATCCCGCCAGTTGGCCGGCAGGTCGGCCACCGACAGTTCTTTCTCTGCTGCGTTGAGTCGTTCCAATCCCCGGTTCTCGGCAGTCATCTTCCGAGCCCAAATCCACAAGAGACCACCGCAGCAGTCGATCTGGCTGGCGAAGTCGAAGCCGGTTTCGTTCGACATCATCCCGAGGATCGCCCGAGCCAGCGCGGCATGCTCCGTGTGATTGTTTGTTGGGATGCCGTCTTCGTCGAAGTAGACATAGAGGTGCAGGCCGTTGCCGCCCGTGCTCCGCCGAGCTTCGACGTAGGGAAG
>CAZUAM010000254.1:0-1553 GCA_964618095.1 uncultured Planctomycetaceae bacterium
CTCATGTCACCCATGTCCCACATCTTATCTTTACGCCGATGGCCGATGTCTGATTAATCCCACTCTGATTTCCCTCCCCTCCTGTCGCCGATATCTGTTGGTGGCACGATCCACTTTCGGAGGAGTTCCCTTATGAATCGCGGCACTATGGGGCTTGTGATCACCGGTCTTCTGACGGTGTCGTCGATCGTGGGGTGTCAATCTCCCTACCGGGCCGACCAGGGTGCGCTCTTGGGAGGGCTGCTGGGTGCCGGCACGGGGGCCATTATCGGCGACGCGGTGGGAGGAAAAGCCGGTCCCGGCGCGGCCATCGGGGCGGGTCTGGGGGTCATCAGCGGCGCGGCCATCGGTAGTGGGATGGACGAGATCGAGGCCCAGAATCGGGCCATGATCGAGCAACAGCTCGGACGCCAAGTAGCCGCCGGCGCCGTGAGGATCGACGACGTGGTGGCCATGACCCAGGCCGGAGTGGACGATGAGCTGATCGTCAATCACGTCCGTGCCCATGGGGTCGCCTCCCCGTTGCAGACCGGGGACTTGATCTTGCTCCAGCAGCAAGGGGTCAGCACTCGGGTTATCAAGGCGATGCAGGAGCCGCCGCCGGCAAGGCCGGTGGTCGTCCGCGAAGCGGCCCCGCCGCCGGTAGTGGTCCACGAGTACAGCTACGGCCCGCCGTTGTGGGGTCCACCTTACTACCACCATCGCTACTATTGGCGGCACCGCCCCCGGTCGCGCGTCAATTGGGGAATGTCGTTCCACAATTGAAATCCAGCTTTCGCCGAAGGCGCTTTCCGTGAAACCTCGGCGCGGAAACGCCGGGACTCAGCCGGGCTTGCCGGATACGGCGATCTCAGAGGCAGTGCCGTTGCGGGGCTCCTTGCGGCCGAAGGCACCGGCGGCTAGAAAGAGGGTTTGGGAACCCCTGCCCGTTGGCCCGCCGACCGTCTTGCAGATGGGATATCGCTCCTCTGCTGCCTGCCCTCCCGCCTCCGAGGTCAAACCGTGCAAGTTCCGGCCATTGGTCGAGGAACTTGTGCCGGCACCGGAGGCAGAAGAGGTCTTTTTGCGGTTGTGCCACCTGCCGCACTGCCTGTTCCTGGACAGCGCGTTGCCGGACCCCTTGTTGGGACGTTACTCGTTCGTGGCTGCCGATCCGTTCGATTATCTCCGGTTGCCCGCCGACGGTACCGACGGCCTGGGAGAGCTCGCCCGGCGAATGGCCGGCTTGCGGACGGAGAGCATGGCCGGACTGCCGCCTTTTCAAGGCGGGGCGGCCGGGCTGTTCAGCTACGACCTGGGGGGCAGCCTGGAGACGTTGCCCCGGCCGCGGGTCGACGAGTTCCAAGTTCCCGCCCTGGCGGTCGGCCTGTACGACGTGGTGGTGGCCCTGGATCACCTGGAGCGTCGGGCGTGGATCATTTCGCAGGGGCTGCCCGAGCTCGACCCGGCGCGCAGACGTCTCCGTGCCGCAGAGCGGTTGCAGCAGGTGCAGAACTGGCTGACAGTAGAGGGGTCAGTCCTAAGATGTAAGTGTCCTGGCCACCGCTTTGGCC
>CAZUAM010000254.1:1563-5881 GCA_964618095.1 uncultured Planctomycetaceae bacterium
CAGGGGCTGCCCGAGCTCGACCCGGCCCGCCGCCGTCGCCGCGCCGCCGAGCGGCTGGAAGAGGTGTGTGGTTGGCTTGCTGGGGGAGGTACAGGCGCGAGTGATCCGCAGGGGCAGTCGCGGTTAGCCACGGTCGGACCGGCCGAGTTGGCCCCGCAATACCCGGTTGAGGGACCGTCCGGATTGACCAGCAATTTCTCCAAGGCAGGCTACCTGGGAGCGGTTGGGCGGGCGATCGAGTACGTCTTCGCGGGCGACGTCTTCCAGGTGAACCTCGCCCAACGGCTCCTCTATCCTGCCCGCGATGATTCGGTGTCGCTCTACTTGCGGCTGCGCAAGCGCAATCCGGCTCCGTTTGCCGGTTACTTCGACCTGGGCGATTTCCAGATCGTCAGTGCTTCGCCGGAACGATTCCTGAAGGTCTCTGCCGGGCGGGTGGAGACGCGGCCGATCAAGGGCACCTGCCCACGATGCGACGAGCCGGAAGCCAACCGGCTGGCCGAGCACCGGCTCCGGCAGAGCGAGAAGGACCAGGCCGAAAACGTGATGATCGTGGACCTCTTGCGGAACGATCTATCGCGGGTATGCCGGGCGGACAGCATCTACGTCAGCCAGCTCTGCCAGGTGGAAACGTACCAGTACGTGCTACACCTGGTCTCGGCCGTCTGCGGGCGGCTTAGCGACGAGTGCACGCCGGTGGACCTGATCCGGGCGGCGTTTCCCGGCGGCTCGATTACGGGGGCGCCCAAGGTCCGGGCGATGGAGATCATCGCCGAATTGGAGCCTGCGGCGCGGGGCGCGTATTGCGGATCGCTGGGCTATCTGGGGTTTGACGACTCGCTCGACCTGAGCATCCTGATCCGAACCATCACCGCCGGCCGCGGCTGGTGGCAGGCCCCGGTCGGCGGAGGGATCGTCGCCCAGTCGGTCCCCGAGCTGGAGTATCAGGAAACCTGGCACAAGGCCGAAGGCCTGATGCGAGCACTCGTGTGAAGGCAGATGGCGGAATGATGATTGATGATTGATGATTGATGATTGATGATTGATGATTGATGATTGATGAATGATGATTGATGAATGATGAATGATGAATGATGAATGACGATTGGCGATCGGTGATCACCAGTCTCGTTGTTTCTTCTCTGGCACCTGCCCCCTGCCCCCTGATCCCTCGTCCCTCAACCCTCAACCCTCAACTCTCAACCCTCAACCCTCAACCCTCAACTCCCATGCTCCTCCTGATCGACAACTACGACAGCTTCGTTCACAACCTGGCCCGGTATTTCGAGCGCCTGGGACACGCTACCCACGTGGTACGCAACACGGCGATCGACACGGCCGGCGCCCGGGCACTCTCGCCCGAGGCCATCGTGCTCTCCCCGGGACCGTGTACGCCGCAGCAGGCCGGGTGTTCGCTCCAGTTGGTGCGGGAACTCTACACGGAGTTGCCCATCCTGGGCGTCTGCCTGGGCCACCAGACGATTGCCGAGGCGCTCGGGGGGCGAATAGTCCGGGCACGGGAGCCGGTGCACGGGCGGAGTTTCCCGATCCGGCACGACGGCCGGGGCGTGTTTGCCGGATTGCCCGAGCGGATCATCGGCTGTCGCTACCATTCCCTGGTCGTCGAGGAGGCATCTCTGCCGACCTGCCTGGAGGTCTCCGCGCGAACCGACGACGGAACGATCATGGCCCTGCGCCATCGCCGGTGGCCCGTGATCGGGTTGCAGTTCCATCCCGAATCGATCCTGACCGACGTCGGCTACGCGCTGTTGGCGGGCTTCCTGCGGCTGGCCGGTTTGGCCGTACCGGCCGAGGTCCCGGGCATTGACAGTGAACGCCCGCTGAGGGTGTAATCACAAGACGGAACGCGGAGAACCGATGTTTAGCCGCCGGGCTTGCCCGGCGCGTAACACCGGAGGGGAGCTATTTAGCCGCCGGGCTTGCCCGGCGCGGCATCACTGAAAGCGCAAAAGGCAAGGAATTCATCATGGCTTCGAGCAGACCGTCCCAAGCACCGGCTGGCGAGATCACTCGGCGGAGATTCCTGCGCGGCGGCTCCGCCGCGGCGTTGGCCACGGCCGTTGCGGCAGCGTCCCGGCGGCCCGCTGCCGCAACGGAAGACCCCAAGGTAGAGTGGCGGAACAGACAGTCGTCGATGACCTATCGCCGCCTGGGCCGCACCGGGCTGATGGTCTCCGAAATCGGCTGTGGCGGCGACCCCATCCGCTCGCACAACTGCAAGCACGTCGAGCTGGCCATCGAGCTCGGCCTGAACTACCTGGACATGGCCCCGGCCTATGGCCGCGGCGACTGCGAACGCGCCTACGGCATCATCCTCGCCGGCTCGTCCAAGCGGCAGCGGGTCTTCCTGAACACCAAGATCAGCGACTTCGACCGAACTCGCCACCGGCTCTACAGGGAAATCTTCGACGGCCTGCCCGCCGGAAAGCAGGAGGCAATCCTGCGGCGGGCCAAGGCCCTGCGGCCCGAGCGCGGCGTGGACCGGCCCGGCTACTTCCTCACGTACTTCTCCGGCCAAGCGCGGGAACTCGACGCGTCCTATCTCAGCAACGCCATGATGCGCGACTACCGCCACCGCGTCGAAGGCAGCGACCAGTTCCGGGCGGTCATCAGCAAGTCTCTCGAGGGCAGCCTGAAGCGGGTGGGAACGGACCACTTCGACCTGATGATGTGTCCCCACGGGGCCAACTCGCCCGAAGAACTCCGCTACCCGGAAATCCTCGAAACCTTCGCGGAACTGAAGAAACAGGGAAAGGTCCGCTACCTGGGCGTATCGGCGCACAACGATCCGGCCGGCATCCTGCGGGCCGCCACCGAGTCCGGGCGTTACGACGTGGTGATGGTGGCCTACAACGTCGTAAACGGCGGCTATCTGGAAGAGGCGATTCGCCGGGCCGCGGCCAAGGACGTCGGCCTGATCGCCATGAAGGCAGCCATGGCCGTGGCCACCCACCACAAGGCCCTTCAGCCGATCCCCCACTGGCGAATCCAGAAGCTCAACCGCATCATCCCCGGCGAGATGAAACCGCCCCTGAAAGCCTATCTCTGGGTGCTACACAACCCGAACGTCTCCGCCGTGGTCTCCAACCTCTGGGATGAGAAGTACGTCCGCGAGAACCTCTCGCTGGCGGGAAAGAAAGTCGAGTTGCAGCCGGCGTGACCTGAACATGGCCAAGGAAAGGGTTTTTGACGCCCGCTTTGTTCTCTCTTGCTGCCTGAGGAGCGGCGGGCGGGTCGCGGCGGCTTCAGGCCCACCGGGGCAGGTGGGTCAGGTCGTCGAGCATGGCGTCGGCCGTGCGAATAACCGCAACGCCGGCACGCAGCGCCACCGACGCCCGAAACAGACCGATCAGCTCGTGCCCGACGTCGGTATTCGAGAGTTCCGTGGCTCCGGCCATGATCTGGGCGTTGCCGGCCTCACCCGGGCTGCCTTCCACGGCAGAACCGGAATTCGGGCCGGCTGCGAACGAATTGCCGCCTCGCTGCGTGAGCCCCGACGGATTGGCGAATCGGGCCACCTGGATTTGTCCCAGGTCGCGGTTGGTTCCATCCGAAAACTGTCCCACGATCCGGCCGTCGGCGTTGATGCTGAAGCCCGTGAGCGTGGCCGCTGATCCGTCCGCGGCCTGGGCCTGCTTGCCCAGGGGGATCTCCAGCGGCGTCAGGCGGCCGGTCTGCAACTGAAAGTTCTCATCCACGCCAAGGCCCAACACGCGGCTTCCGCCGGAGGACACGAGCTGGCCGGCGGCGTTCAGCCCGAACCGGCCGTCCCGGGTGTAGAGCTGCTCGCCCGGCGAGCCTTCGAGGATAAACAGTCCCTCGCCTTGCAGCGCCACATTCAGCGGGTCGGAACCGACTGCGATGGAACCTTGGCTGAAACAGACCGAGGTTCCCGCGGGCTGGACTCCCCGGCCGATTTGGACGGGGTTGGAGCCGCCGTCGGAGCCGGAAGGCGCGGCCCCGAGGCTTTGCGTCTGCGGCGGCTGCGTGGCGAAGGTGGGCCGGGACGCCTTGAAGCCGGCCGTCTGCAAGTTGGCCAGGTAGTTGGCGATCACTCCGACGGCCAGCTCGGCCGCCGAGATTCCGCTCCGCGCAGTCTGCATCACCGAGCCAAGGCCCATAGCTGAGCAGCCCCCCGAGACGAAGAGACGTTGTCGGCTTTTTTTCGCCCCACGCGGCCGGCGCTGCACGTTCCGCACGACTTGCGGCTCGAAGAGTTGGCCGGGCGCAGCGGCCTGGCCTGATACAACCAGCCAATATAAAGTATAGCTTACAGACGGCAGCCGAGCGGAGGGGT
>CAZUAM010000254.1:5891-9510 GCA_964618095.1 uncultured Planctomycetaceae bacterium
GCTTTAAAAACCCACAAATTTTAATTTAAGCGTAACCTCGGGCTGCCGCGGGGGGGGTTTTGGGGGGGGTGGGAATGCTGGCTCGCCCAGCGGTGCACGGCGGCGTGGGACCGGCGTTTCACGGTTGCTGGGCTGCTGGCATGCGGTGGATTTCATCGTGCGGGCTGCTGATGGTGCTCGGTAGCTGGCTCGGTATGGGAGACAGTTGGACAGTACTGAGTACAGAGTACTGAGTACAGAGGCTTATAGCACAGAAAGGCGACTGGATCGGACCCCAGACGGATTGACCGGGTGTGATCCACGTCAATGCGACCGTCTGTCTTCGCTGTGCACCGGCGAGACCCCAGTGCCACTCACCCGCCGACAGAGTCGCCTCCCACAGTTTTCGGCGAGCAGGTTAGTCTTGCTGGGGCTCGCTACGGGCGATCTCCAGGGTGGCGATCAGCGCGTCGTCCTGGAAGCGCAGCGAGGCCACGATCTCGTCGAGGCTCTCGACGAACTCGGCAAACGACGACTTGCGATCCAGCCGCGGATGCTGCCGCGAGTGCTCCCGGTTGCCGTGCACGCTGCAAAGCACCTGGTCGCGCTCGGCGTCGAAGGTGTACTCGCCGTGGTCGGGGCAGAAATAGCGGACGCCGTATTTGGCCTCGGAGAGTCGGGGGATCTGGTCCACCGGCGTGTCGTACAGCTTGCAGAGGTTGTAGATGGAGATGATGTTTCGGTGGCAGGCAATCCGCGACTTCTCGGCCCAGTACAACTGGAGGTCGTCGTAGACGCGGCCCAGGGCACGGCGATTGAGCCGCAGGAGCATGTGTGCCTCGGCCGGCGGGCGGGTTTGTTTCGCGCCGCCGGCGTCGATTACCTCGCGGAGGATCTCCGGCTTGGTGGCGGCCACCAACCGGTCGCCCACCAGGGCCACGTGCACGCGGAGCTTGACGGCGTAGACCTGGCCGCTGAGGACGTAGATGGCGTGCTTTTTGTAGTCGGGCAGCCGGTAGGCGTCGAACTTGCTCTGGATTCCCGGCATCAGCTTGTGTCGCGTCAGAAAGATCTGCTGCGAAAGCTGCTCCAGCAGCCGGGCGGCGCTCTCGCGGTTCTCCACGTCCACGGTGAGGTAGACGGGCATATTGACCCCCACCAGCAGCGCGCCTATGGCGGCCTGCATCGCCAGCGGCACCTGGCCGATCATGGGCACCTCGGTCGCGTTGAACTGGGTGGGATCGATCTGAAGGATCATCTCCCCGTCGCAGAAGTGCAGGCTCGCGCGGTCGCCGATCCATTTCAGGTCGGTCAGCGTGGGGTCGGCCTTGAGTGTCTCGGCCACGCCGGGGACCGCGCCTAAGAACTTGGCAACGTTCCCCCGGCCCGGCACCATCATCAGCGAGGCCACGGCCGAGGGGGCGATCCGCGCCGTGCCCAGCGGCCGCGGGTTCTTGTCCAGGATCCCGCGCAGATCGTCATAAAAGGTCCCGTTGGCGAACGGCAACACGCAGGCCTCCAGCTTCAGCCGCTGATCGACGGTGACGCGGACGGCGATCGGGTCGAAGGCCTGCTGCCAGAAGGCCGCGTAACGCTGCTTGTATCGGCCGTATTGGGCCACCTCTTCCTGCGAGACGTTCAGCACCGAGAGCTCGACGTTGGGCGTAAGGTATTTCAAGCGGTTGTGCAGCGAGCAGGTGCAGGTGTCGTTCTCCGCGTCGAAGGCGTATGCCCCGCCGTGCGGGCAGACGATTTTCTTGGGATCGATGAAGCGCCCTTCGATCAGATCGCTGAGCGTCTGGGGCGAGCGGCCGTACTCCAGGCGGTAGAAGAGCGAGGCGTTGTTGAGCATCACCAGGTTGTTGAAGCATTGCAGTCGGCGTTTTTCGGAGATCTTGGCGGCCGGCCCCACCAGCCGCTTGATAAACGCCTCGGAGGCGAAAAAGTAGCCGGAGTTACGGGCCTCGGAGGGCGGCAGGATGGTGGTCACGTAGCGGTAGTCGAGCGCCTCGTGCAGGCTGGGAGCAACGCCCACCGCGGCGTCGATCACTCGGCGAACTGCTCGATGCGAGCTGGAATAGACGGCGTAGTCCTCGTGCCGGACCGCGAACGAGCTGACCACCCGATCCTTGGTGTAATGGACCGTGACCCGATGCCCGCGGTAATTGAACTCCCGGCTGACCAGTTCCGGATACTTTTTGCGGACTTCTTCTAGCCAGCCGGCGGCCGCCTTGTCGAAGACCTCCGGCTGCTTTAGTCGAAAGATCATGGTGAGGTCGGTGCCCTCCTGGACGAACGGATCGGCACCGGTGACGGCGACCTCCTCGATCACCCCGTCGGCAAACAACTGCCTGAGCGGCTCCTGCCGCAGGCACAACTGGTCCTCCAACTTGGCCCGCAGCCGCTGGTCCTGGGCCCGCAGCGTGAACAGCCGAAGCAGGTTGTAGCCCCATTGTGAGGAGAGGTCCAGCAGCTCGCCCAACGACTGCATGGAGTTGAAGTGAACGAAGTACTGGTCGGCGGGCACCAGCCGGGCGACGGGGTGGACCTTTGGCTCGACCTTTTCCCGGGTGCGCTTCTCTTCCAACAGTTTCTCGTAGGGTAACGAACGCAGCGGAGGCGGGCGGAGCGTGCTGATGTGGACGTTCAGATCGCCCGCCCGGCCCCCGCCCGTGAGCGTCTCGCGCTGGAGCGAGTCCTGGATGGCCATCGAGCCGGTGACGAACTGGTAGAGGTCGGTTTCCAGCGCCGCGCGGTCGGCCGCGAGCCTGGCGATCGGCGGCGGGGCAACGCCGTAGCGGGCCTGCGACTGCAAGAGGCAATACTGATAGAAGGTCTCCTCGGGGTAGTACTTCAGCAGCTCGGCAAAGTAGAGGTTCTGTTGCCGGGCCCAGGCCGGATAGATGCTCTTCGGGCCGACCGCCGCCGGGGGGACCGGCATTTTGGGTATCTGCACCTCGACGTCACCTTGCCGGACTTCGACCCGCCGCGAGCCGTCGAGGTTCTCCGAGACGATCTCGTAGGAGAGCCTCAGGGGCACCGTCCCCTCGCCGCGGAGACGGCCGTAGAACTCGGCGTGTTTCTGCTGGAACTTGGTTTCTTTCGGGTAGATCAGATAGGCCCGCCCGTCGGTCGAACTGAGCCGCAGGTAGCTGCTCTTCTCGAACTCTTCGGCCAGGAAGGGCTGTTCGAGGCGCAGGGTGAAGACGATCACGTCGCGTTGCTGGTTGCGATACACCTCGACCTTGTGCTGGAAGGGCAAGGCGTCGGCCGCCGCTGCGGTGGGCAACAGGCAGAGCGACACAGCTACGAACGAAAACAAGGCCGTCGGTCTCATGACGCGGTTCTTCCTTTGTGTACGGACGTGGCATCAGTAAGCCGGGAGCCGTGTTTCGGCACGCCGGATTCCCTTCAGCTTAGGCTCCGGTCTCCCGCAAGTGGAGGCGTTAAACCCGAGAGAATATAATGCAGCTCCCCGAGAATTCGGGCAGAATCTCTGCGACGCGCCCCGGACGGCGGCGCCGACCCCCCGGGAGGTGGAGGCCACCGTGGCCCAGTAGGATGTAGGATATTGGGGAAGAATCGCCTAACCCGGATTATTCAAGAATTCGGGAATTCTTGAGCCTCCAAAGGTATCTAA
>CAZUAM010000255.1:0-9509 GCA_964618095.1 uncultured Planctomycetaceae bacterium
TGCGGCCTCTGTGCCATTGTCCGACCCGCTTGACACACGGGATATGTTTGTCATGCAAGGTTTCCTCGACGGCGTGCGCAATCTCCTGGTGAACGCCAACCGGCCAACACGGTGTGCAGCGGGTTGGGTGTTGGTCTGCCTGTTCGCTGCTTTGGCAATTGCCGGGGAGAAGACACGGTCCGGCAGGATCGCCATGGCAGCTTTTCCTCCTGCGGCCGGTGCGGCTGGTGCCGACGGATTGATTGCCTCGCCGGAGCCGGGCTGGCCGCAGTGGCGGGGGCCGCGGCGGGACGGGATCTCTGACGAGAACGGCCTGCCTCCGAGTTGGCCCGAAGGCGGGCCGGAACTTTTGTGGAAGGCCCGCGGCTTTGCACCCCGAACTGGAGCATCGTTGTCTCGTGTCCTGCCGGACGAAGAACCGACCAGCATCGCGAAGTTTTGATCTCCGGCTGCCGGCGGCGAGTTGCTCCGCGTTTCCGGGACTGGTAGAATGCCGCTGCTGGCCGGTTGAGCGGAAGTCGCCGGCTCACCTGCCCTTTGCACGATAAGGAATCTCTCATGGCCGATCTGCAAGACCACACCCGGACACGCGGTCCGTCGCGACGCCAGTTTCTCGAGACTGCCGCGGCCTCCACGGCCGCCGTGGCCTGGGCAGGAGGCCTTCCGGCCGCCCCTTCGGAGGCTGGACAATCCCGGGATCCGGCAGCCCCCGGCAGCACGACCAGGCTCTCGGAACACCTGCTGGTCTATCGCGGGCCGATCAACGTGGGCATCGTCCGTGACGGCCCCAAGGCCCTACTGATCGACTGCGGCGACGCGGGCGTGGCCGCCGCGCTGCCCAAGCTGGGAATTGCCGCGGTGGAGCAGATCATCTTCACGCATCACCATCGCGACCAGGCCTGCGGGGCGTACGACATGGCGGCCGCCGGCGCCCGGATCGGGGTACCGGCCGCCGAACACGGGTACTTCGCCAATCCGGCCGATTACTGGGACGACGGGCACTTGTGGCGCGTTTACCAGAGCTTCCGTCCGGACCGGCTGCTGCTTAGCCGGCCGCTGCGGGTAGACGAGGCCTTTGCCGACGGTCAGGAGATGACCTTCGGGCCGGCGAAGATCCGTGTGCTGAGCACTCCGGGCCATACCGAGGGCGCGGTCAGCTATCTGGTCGAGGTCGACGGCAATCGGGTGGTCTTCTGCGGCGACTGTATCTATGACGAGGGCCAGGTCTGGGACGTCTACAGCCTGCAAAAGGGGTTCAGCAAGGGTGGGCAACAGATCGGCGGTTATCACGGGTTCATGGGCGACCGCTGGCGGCTGGTCGAGAGCCTAAACCGAATCAAGGCCCTGCGGCCGAAGATGCTCGTCCCTTCGCACGGCAACTTGATGAGCGATCCGGCCAAGGCGATCGACACACTTACCCGGCGCTTCGAGACCTGTTACGGGAACTACGTGGGCATCAGCGCACTGCGGCATTACTTCCCGCGGTTGTTTACGGATTACGCGGGCCGGCCGGGGCAGATGCCGATCCGCCCGGGGATCAAGCCGCCCGACTGCCTGCGGCACTTCGGCACCACCTGGATGCTGGTTTCCAAGAGCGGGGCCGCCTTGGGGCTGGACGTCGGCTCGCCCGGGATCTTCGAGCAAATCAAGAAGCTGCTTCAGCAGGGCCACATCAAAAGCGTGGAGGGGCTCTGGGTTACACACTACCACTTCGACCATACCGACGGGATCCCCAAGTTCCAGCAGGAGTTCGACTGCCCGTGCATCACCGACCGCCGGGTGGCCGAAGTGCTCACCGAGCCCAAGGCCTGGCGGCTGCCGTGCCTGGCGGCGGAGCCGATCCGCGTGCACCGGCCGATGAAAGACGGCCAGTCGTGGCAGTGGCAGGAGTTCAAGCTGACCTCCTACTTCTATCCCGGCCAGACGCTCTACCACGCGGGGCTGTTGGCCGAGAGCAAGGGGCTGCGGATGTTTTTCGTGGGCGATTCGCACACCCCCTCCGGGATCGACGACTACTGCGCCTACAACCGCAACTGGCTGGGCCGCGACGCGGGATTCCAGTATTGCATCTCGCTGATCGAGAAACTCAAGCCCACCCACCTGTTCAACCCGCACGTCGATCTGGCCTTCACGTTTACGCCCGAGGAGATTGGCTTCATGCGGAAGAACCTGGACCGGCGCGAGGAGCTTTTCGGCGAGCTGGTTCCCTGGGATCACGCCAACTACGGGCTGGACCCGTCGTGGGTCCGCTGCCATCCGTACGCCCAGGGGGCCAAGCCGGGCGGCCAGGTGCGGCTGAAGGTGGTGATCACCAACCACTCTACGAAGCCGCAGGCGGCCGCCTGCCGCGCCGTGCTGCCGAAGGCCTTCGGCGGCCGACCGACTCGGTGGGTCGAAGCCGAGGTACCCGCCAAGACGGAAAAAGACCTGCCGGTGGTTTTCCGCGTTGTGCCCGGCGCCCGGCCGGGCCGCCGCGTGGTGCCTGTGGACGTGAAATACGGCCCGTGGCGGTTGCCCCAGTTCGCCGAGGCGATTGTTGACGTTTGAGGTATGTCGTGGATGAGGAACAGGGTCAGAACGGGGGTCCGGCTTTGGGTCTTTACTTTTCCGTTTCGTTCGATTCGGTTGGGCGTCGGCCCGGGGGATCAAGAGTCGGAGTTTAGGGCGTGACTCCGAGACCCCAACCGATACCGTCGAGGGGGAGGTCGGCAGGACTTGGCCTTTTACTGGGCCCCCGGCGGGCTGTCAACCTCCTGGGGAAACTCGTCGTCCTCGTACTGCTGGAGAAACTCTTCCCAGTCTCGGCGGGTTTGGGCCTCGAGTTTAGAGCGATTCTTCCTCACCGCGAAGTAGAGCATCGTTCGCATCTGGGGGTCGAGCGTGTCGCGGATCGGCTCCAACTGCTCGAGGGTGGCGGCCAGGGCGACGTAATCGACTTTCTCCTGGAGGGTGAGGACCCCGTATCGGCCGGCCAGCCCAAACGCCCGTAGTGCCTCGTCTTCTTCGTCCTCCGAGGCAAACTCCTCGAAGATGGTCAGGGCCCGACCGTAATCGCCCTTCTGCAAGTGAATCCGGGCCAACTGCTGCCGGGCACGGCGGGCAAAGGTGCTTTGGGGGAAGTGCTTGCCTACACTATCCCACGCCTCTTCGCTCTGAATTGTCATGGCGTAGAGATACTGTTGCAGAGCAGACTTCTTTATGTCGATCGTTGGTGGCAGTTTCTCGGCGCCGGCCAGCAGGAAGGGCTCGCTGGTGAGCCAGGCGACCGCCCCGCCCAGCAGGAAGACCGCCACCATGCCCGCCAGAAACAGCAGCCAGGTCCGGCGGCGGGTCCGCCGCAAGGCCGCGGTCTTCATCAGCCCACCGAGCTGCTGGGTAAGTTCCCTCCGCGTGTCGGCGGGCAGCTCCACGCCGGTGGTCTCCCAGCCGGGCAGGTCTTCGGGCCAATTGTCGCCGAAGTGCTCCAGGTGTAAGCGGCGCAACTCGCCGAGCAGCTCCAGGGCCGACTGGCAACGGCGCGCGGGCTCCTTGGCCAACATCTTGTGGACCAGGCGGCAGAGCGGGGCGGGCAGGTCGGGGCGGAGGCCTTCCAGCGGTTCGGGCTGTTTTTTCAGGTGCTGCACCGCCACGCCCAGCGCGGTCTCACCGCTAAACGGCGGAGACCCCGAAAGCATGTGATAGCAGGTCACGCCGAACGAATACAGATCGCTGCGGTGATCCAGCGGTTTGCCTTCCACCTGTTCGGGGCTCATGTACAACGGGGTGCCCATCGTGATGCCGATCCGCGTCAGGTCGATCGTCTCGCCTTCCCGGGCGATCCGTGCCAGGCCGAAGTCGGCGACTTTTACCTCGCCGGACGGGGTGAGCATGATGTTCTCCGGCTTGACGTCGCGGTGCACGACTCCCTGCTCGGCGGCCTTGGCCAGCGCGGCGGCCACCTGCCGCATCACCGAGAGTGCGTGTGCCAGGCCGGGGGGGCCGTTGCGGGTGATCCACTCGCGGAGATTCTGTCCCTGGACGTACTCCTGGGCGATGAAGTGCAGCCCGTCTACGTGGCCCACCTCGTGGATCTGGACGATGTTGGCGTGGACCAGCGAGGCGGCCGCCTGGGCCTCGCGCTCGAAGCGTCTCAGATAGGTCCGGTCGTCGGCCAGCTCGGGTTTGAGGATCTTGACCGCCACGCGGCGGCGGAGCAGCGCTTGTTCGGCCAGGTAGATGTCGGCCATGGCCCCCCGTCCCAGCCGCCGCAGGAGCCGGAAATCGCCCAACTGCCGGCCGGATAGGTCGGCCTGGGCGTGGGTCTTGTCGGGTTGTTGATTGGGCTCGTTCATGGTCGTGATCTCCCGGCACCGCAGGAACTCCTAAGTACCAGTATGGGGCTTGCCGGCCGCTATGGCAACCTGGCGAAACGCGGCAGGCGGCCCTCACGGCCGCTGGGTCCGCCACTGCTCGACCGCCACGACCGGCGAGTACTTGTCTCGCATCGCCCAGGACACCGTGACGCAGGCCATTGGGATCCGCAGTTGGCCGCGCCGTGCCGATGAAGAGTCGCATGCACGGGGGTCGGCGCCACGCTGAACGGCGGACGGGCTACCGGGTTCGCTGACAATCTGCCACACTCAGGGGGGAGGCAAATGGCTCAAGAAAGGAGCTGGTCGCTAGGCCAAAAAGGCAAGGCCGTCAAATTAGCCGGTCTCAAAGTTGGCTGCTTCGGATGGCCGTCTGGCGGAGGACTGCCAATCCACGAGGTATACCCGCTGGACCTCTACGAGTGCAGAATAACGGGACAGTTGGTCCCTGAGCCCTCCACGCTGGCCCTGTTAGGCATGGGTGGTGTTGCTCTTCTGGGATGTGCTTCGCGTCGCCGGAGAGTCTGATCTTCCGCTCGCCGATTCCCATCCTGCTGGACCCCGTCCGTCTCTTTTGTGCTCGGCCACGCGCTGCTGATTGGTCGGGGCGCTCACTGGCGGAGGATCGCCACAGTCTTCTCGACGACCTCTTCGGTCTTCTGGTCGCTCAGGTGGCCGGCTCGGTAGAGGATGATGTGACGGTCGGCGGTGAAGATGCGATTCGGGCGGACGTTGCTCTGTTGCCGGAGCGAACCGGACTGAAAGCCGGACGCGTCGAGACTCACCGCGTATTGGTCCCGGACGTTCCGACTCGTGATCTGGCAGAGAATGACATCATCGCCCTGAAGTCGCGCCAAGACCAGCGCAGGCCGCCGCCTGGTTGCAGTCAAGTCGGAGAACGGAAAAGGAACCACGACCACGTCTCGCTTCACAAATCCTGCCAAGCCTCGTCCTCCTCATTAGTGAGCCAATCCTCTGCCAGGACATGCTCGCTCGCCAGGGCGGTCGGAACCCTTTGGTGGACTGCCCTTCTCTGCAACGACTCGATATAGTCACCCAACTCACCGAGCCACTCGTCGGGAAGCTCCTGCACAGCTTTGAGGATCGCTTCTTTCTCAGTCATATTAGGTCCCTTGTTCTACACTATTCTACTCGTACAGCGGCGGGTGGCGATAGTAGACTTCGAGGATCAGGGTACCCAGGGCGGTGCAGAAGAGGCGGCCGCCCTGCCGGTTGCCCCACTCGGTGCTCCGGACGTACCAGCTTCCGGCCGCGTGGCCTTGGCCGGCTTGGGTGGCTACCAGGTGGTCCCGCAGCGCGGTGTTCCAGGCGTTCCAGGTCGGGCCGCCGTGGTGGCGCATCACTTGGCCGTTGTAGTAGTTCAGGTAGAACTGCCCTTTGGTAGACGGTCCCGACTTGCCCACCGCCGCTACGTAATCGACCAGCTCTTTTTCCTGGTGTGGCCAGCCCAGGTACATTTGTGAGAGGACTGCGATGGCCGTGGCCGTGGGGTCAGGCTGTCCGGAGTCTTCGCTGGGGCGGTAGCCGGTCTTGTCTTCGGTCCGCATCCCGTCGAGGTAGGCGCGGGCCTGTTTGAGGGTCTTTTTGGGGACTTGCAGGCCTGCCCACTGGGCCGTCTTCAGTGCGGCCAGATTCCAGCCGGTGGGGTCGAGGCTGCTGGGCCCGGGCTGCTGGGCAGGCGCCTGGGGCTGGGCCGGCCAACCGCCGTCGGGGTTCTGGGTGAGGACGACGAAGTTGACCGCGCTCTGGGCGGCCTTGCGGGTTTGTCGGTCGGGACTGACGGCGCCGGCCTCGCACAAGGCGATGGTCCCCAGGGCATGGGAGGGCATCCGCCCAGATTTGGGCTCGTTCAGCGCAACCAGGGTCGGCCCCAACGGCCGCATTTGACTCTTGAGGAAGTCCAATCCGCCTGCCACGTTCTCTCGGAACTCCCCCTGGCGCGGCCCGTTGCCCGCCGCCAGAAAGGGAAGCAGGGCCAGGCCGGTGGCGGCATTGGGGGCAGCGGCCAACGACCCCGGAATGGGGCACCTTTTCTTGCACGGCGGGCCCGTGTGGTCGAAGCTCCAACTGCCGTCGGTCTTCTGGTGCTCGGCCAGCCACTTTAGCGCCCGATCCACGGCCGCCTCACTGGCCTGGTTGCTCCCGAAGAGCGGGAGCACCTTGGGGTCGAACACCTCGCCGGGGCCGTCGGGCCGGGCTGGCAGATGCTTGGCGTCCGGCGGCGCGGGCCGGCGGTTCTCCTTGAGTGTCTCGATCCTTTTGGCATGCGTCTTGACCAACTTGGAAAGGACGCCCTCGGAGAGCACTCCCTCGCGGACTTTCGAGGCGGCGGGTCGGGCGATCTTCAGCAGTCGGTCGGCCGCCTGGAAATCGTCGGCCGCCGCGGCCTCGTCGATCACCCCAAGGGCCTTCTCGACCAGGGTCCTGTTGTGCGCCGATGCCGTCTTCCCCCGCGACGCCGCTTCCAGCGTGTTGAGCTTCTGGCCGAGCAGGTCGATCTCGTAGCGCTTGCCGATTTCCTCCACTGCGGCAAGCGCCGTGTCGGCGTCGCCCAGTCCGGTTGCCTCGTCTCGGGCCAGCCGCAGCAGCACGTAGGCCGAGCCGACGTCGTCCTGGGGCTTGACGGCCTCGGCCAGAAGCTTGCGGGCCAATGCGAGCTTGCCTTGCGGCGCGTCGGCGGCTTCGAAGTCCTTCTGGAGATCCCCATTTCTGATCAGCTTCTCGATCTGCTGCTGCGAGGCGGCCTCTGGGACGGGGGTCCGCTCGAACTCGAGCTCTTGGTCGTTGGGCTTCTTGGCTTGCGGATCGCCCTGAGCGCCGGTGGTCGGCGAGGATTCCGGGGCCGATTCCGCACCGGGACTGCCGTCGGCCGGGTTGGCAACGTCGGAGGGAGCCGCGGAGCCGTTTCCGGGCTGGTTGGTCTGATCGTTCCCCTGCGGGCGGTGACCGTCGGTCGGGCCGGGGGAAGGCCGTCGCGGCGGACGGCGATCGTCTCCAGCCCGGTGGCGTTTGGGCCGCCGGGATTTCTGTGGAGGAGTCTGCCTGGGCGACGATCCGTTGCCGTTGTGCCCGCCGTTGGAGACGCCGGGCTTGCCGGGCTGCTCCGAGTCCGAGCCGTTCAACGCCCAGGCCAACAGGGCCAACGACACGAAGACCACGGCCAGGGCGATCACCGAGCCCCACCACGAGGGGGTTTTTCTCCGGTTCGAATAGCGGCGCGGTCGCGTGGCGCCGGGGATGGCGCCGGGACCGGCCGTGACCGGTGGTGCCGCCGGGGGGGCCGAGACCGGCGGGGCCGAGCTGCCCGGCGGCGGCTGAGGGGGAGTCACGACCTGCGGCGGAGTGGGCCCGGTCGTCTGCGCAGGCAGTTGCCGGCGGAGCTGATCGTCGTACTCGGCCTTCTTACGGGCGTCGAGCAGGCACAGCCGGGCGGCTGCCAACTCGTTGAGGATGCGTTGCGAAAGCTCGGAGTGTTCCCCGGACTGGAACGTCCGCACGTGGACCATCTGTCGGTCGGCGGCGCTGGAGATCACGTCGGGGTCGGACTCGAACAGGCCGACGCCCAAGAGGCGATAATGGTTGGGAGGCTGTTCCCCGGACGGGATTCCCAGCCATTTTCGATATGGATCGAACGTGGCCATGTAGCGCCTTTTCGTGTCCAAGAGCCCAAATCGCCGCAACGTGCCCAACAATCAGTAGCGTATCTTGCGGCCGGAGGCAACCGCTCCGGGCCGTCAGCGGCCCGGCGTGCCGGATAACCCACGATACACCGATTATTCGTCTAGTTCCGGGCCCTCATATTGCATTATGTCCGACCGCGCCGAAAGGGACAACGGAGACCTCGCCTAAGGCCAAAGGGGGGCAGGGCCTCCACCGTGGTGCTTGTCGGGCGGGCTGGGCCCAATACCGTTGGATTCAGGGCAACATCGAGGAGGATCGAGTGGCAGCGGCGCTTCCAGGGCGCAGAGCCGTGGCCTGGATGCAGGCTCCTTTCGGGTTCAACCTTGAACGACCCCCTCTGCGGTGGGTTTCTTGAGATTCCTTGTGGATTTTCCGATTTCTTGCGGAACTTCCGTTGACCCAAGTACGTCTGTAGTTGTAGAATGACGTACACATGTACGTAAACGAAAGGATTTGCTGTTATGTCTCGACGTCGCGCGCTCTCAAGAGGCGAACTGGAGGTGGCTCGTGCGCTCTGGGATCTGCGAAGCGCCACCGTGCGCGAGGTCTTCGAGTCCTTTCCCCCGGAGCGAAGGCCCGACTTCACGACCGTGCAGACCTATCTGCGCCGGCTGGAGGCGAAGGGCTATCTGCGGTCGCGGCTTCGGGGGCGAGTCAAGGTCTACAGCCCCCAAGTACCGGCAGACCAGGTGATTCGTGAGACCGTGGAGGATTTCATGGGCCGGGTGTTTGACGGTGAGGCATTGTCGTTAATGCAGCACTTGATTCACGAGCAGGGGATCGGTAGCCGGGAGATCCGGGCACTGCGAGAGATGCTCGATCAACTGGAGGGTGAAGAAGATGAATCTGCAAAGCAGTGATCTGATTTCGGCGGCCTGGAGTCAGTTCTGGCAGGTGAGCGTGGTGGTCCTGCTGGTGGCGCTACTGGTGCGGCTTGGCTGCCGTCACCGACCGCACCTGGCCTACGCGCTCTGGATGCTGGTGGTCGTCAAGTGTTTGACGCCGCCGGTGTGGAGCAGCCCCACAGGTGTGTTCAGTTGGGCTCAATTCCAAGCGCAGCCGAGCACGAGCGGGGTAGGAGAGGAAACGGGAATTGGCGACAGCCAACCGACAGACGGCTCGTTGCGGTCGATCGGGGTGGAGCGTTTCGCGGGGCCGGCAGGGGGAGGCACGGAACCGAAGGGGCCAGCCGTTGCGCTTCCGGAAGGCAGCAGTTCTCGTGCACCGGCTCGTGTAGTGGGGGCGCCCGGGCCTCAGCCCCGGAGAGCATCGATCTTCCGAGGCGATACCACCGACGGGGTTCAACGTGCGCATTTGGTCGTGGGCGTTGTCTTCGGCTTGGGCGTGGGCGTCTGGCTCTTGGGCGTACTGGCTTCGGGAGGCCTGGTGCTGGCAAAGTGGACTGGCTGCCGCCGGCTGATTCGCAACTCGGCCAGGCCGCCCAGCGAAGACCTCGGG
>CAZUAM010000256.1:0-9490 GCA_964618095.1 uncultured Planctomycetaceae bacterium
CGCCCTGACGCTCTACAGCATCCTGCCCATCCTGGCCAACACCGTGGTGGGCATCAAGGGGGTGGACCCGGTCTTGACCGAGGCGGCTCGAGGCCTGGGAATGAGCGACCGGCAGATGCTCTTCCGCGTGCAACTGCCGCTGGCCGCGCCCACGATCATCGCCGGGGTCCGCACGGCGACGGTCCTGGTGGTGGGCACGGCCACCCTGGTCACTCCGGTGGGCGGCGTGAGCCTGGGCAATTACATCTTCGGCGGATTGGAGAGCCTCAACCACCTGTCCACCGTGTTCGGCTGCCTGTTTGCCGCCCTGCTGGCGATCGTGCTGGACCAGTTGATTCACCTGCTGGAGGTCGCCGTGCGGCGCCGCAGCCGGCGGCTGGCCTGGATTGCCGCGGCGGCACTACTGCTGGTGGTGGCCGGCGGTCTTTACACGCCGGTCAGGGACCTCTTCACCCAGGCCAGAACTCGGGCGGTGATCGGCAGCGGCCCGTTCACCGAGCAACACATCCTAAACGAGGTGCTGGCCCGGCACCTCAGGCAGAAAGACTGTCAAGTGGACCAGCGTCCCGGGATGAGCGAAGGGATGCAACTCGAGGGGCTGTTCCACAGCCAGGTCGATTGCATGGTCAACTATTCGGGCAACATCTGGACCCTGGTGATGAAACGCGGCGACTACAGCGACCGCGAAACCGTCCTGGAAGAGATCACGCAATATCTCCGCCAACAACACGGGGTGACCTGCCTGGGGTCGCTGGGGTTCGAGAACGCCTATGCCGTCGTGATGCCGCGGCGGAGGACTGAGGAGCTGAACATCCACTCGGTGGCGGCCCTGGCCGAGCACCTGGCCGACCCGGCGCGCCGGGCCAAGCGACGGCTGCGGATCGGCGGTGACAATCAGTTCTTCCAGCGGCCGGAGTGGCGGCGTGTCAAGAGGGTTTATGGGCTCAGCGACGAGGATCTGGAGACGGTGGCCATGGACCCCACGCTGATGTACGGCGCGGTCCGCGATGGCCAGGTCGACGTGATCGTGGCCTACACGAGCGACGGGCGGATTCCGGCCTATGAACTGGAAATCCTGTCGGATCCCGAGGCTGCCTTTCCCCCTTACGACGCCGTGCTGCTGGTTTCTGCCGACGCCGCTGCCCGGCCCGGGTTCATCGAAGCCCTGCGGCCCCTGGTCGGCAGCTTCAGACTGGAGGCGATGCAAGCGGCCAATTATCGCGTAGACGTGGAGAAGTGGCTGGCGCGCAGGGCGGCGGAAGAGTTGTTGGCGGCGGCGGGCCCTGATCGGTAACCCGTCGCCATAGCACGGTGTTTTCCGCCGTTTCAGTTTGCCGGGCGGGCAAGCCCGCCCGTTAGACGGCACTCGGCGTCAGCCCATTTTTCCCTAACGTGGGGCACGGTTCCAACGTGCCCACACCCCAAAAGGCACGTTGGAAACGTGCCCCGCAAGATCCGCGCACGGCGCGCAGATCCTACCGAGTAAGACTCTACTACTGACCAAACTCCTTGGCGTAGTCGATGGCCGTATCGGGCGGGGCGCCGCCGGGGCCTTGCAGGTAGCGTTCCATCCAGCGGAGCATTCGCACGTTGTAGTCGAACCGCGCCGCCGCCCGGCGGTTGCCGTGGCCTTCGCCCGGATAGAATACCAGCCGGACCGGGGCCTGGCCCAATGTCTTCAGGTGGCGGTAGAGCTCCATCGACTGCGAGGGGTGCACCCGCGGATCGCTCTTGCCGTGGAGGATCAGCGTGGGTGTGCGATTTCGCTGCACGTAGCGGATGGGGCTGCTGCGGAGGAAATAGTCCCAGTCCTCCCAGAGCCGCTTGCGGTGGTGCACGAGGAACATTTCCTCGGGGATGTCGGTGGTGCCCAGCTTCGAGACGTTGTCGCTGATGCCCACGAACATCACGCTGGCGGCGTAGCGGTCGGAGTAGTAGGTGGCGCCCCAGGCGGAGGCGTATCCGCCGTAGGAGCCGCCGGTGATGCCCACCTTGTCCTTATCGACCAGGCCCCGGGCGACGAGGTGATCGACGCCGTCGACCAGGTCGTCGAACTCCTTGCCGGCGGCGTCGGCCTGGCCCAGCTTGGAGAACGCCACGCCGCGGCCGGTGCTGCCGCGGTAGTTGGGATAGAAGACGGCGAAGCCCCGGGCGGCGGCCGTCTGGCCGGGCCTGCCGTAGCTGGTGACCCAGCCGTTGGGGACGTGGGCCTCGGGCCCGCCGTGGACCGACATGATCAGCGGATAGCGGCGTCCCTTTTCGTAGTTGAGCGGATAGACCAGGATCCCCTCCAGCTTCAGGCCGTCGCGTGCCTTCCAGCGGACGACCTCCTGCCGGGCAAACCGCATCTGGTCGAGCCAGGGGTTGCTATGGGTCATCCGCCGAGCCGCCTTGTGTTTGGCGGCGAGGACGAACACCTCGGGCGGATGCGAGGGGCTGTGGCCGACCAACGCAGCCGTGCGGCCGTCGTCCGAGAGCGACACTCTGCCGAGCACCGGACCGGCGGCGTCGATGAGCACGTGCCTCCGGCCGTCGAGATTGACCGTGCCCACGGTGCTCGCGGTTCCCTCGGCGGCCATCCAGAGCAGCGTCCGGTTATTTTTCCAGGCGAAGGAACCAACGTGGGCCTGGTACTTGGGCATCAGGTCCCGCAGCTTGCCGTCGCCCGGCACGGCGGCCACCATCAACCGTCCGTCGGCCGGGTCGTTGATGTCGACTCCGGAGATCATCGCCAGGTGTTTTCCGTCGGGGCTCCAATCGACCTGGCCCAGCTTGCCGGGGTTCTTGACCCGCTCGATCACCTTGCCCGTCTCGGCATCGACGACGTGGACACGTTTGGCCATGTAGCCGTCGTCGACCAGGGGCGTGGGGGCCAGGACGACGGCGAGCTGCGGCCCGGTGGGTCTCCAGTTGACCAGCGAGGCGGAGCCGGGCAGGTCGAGCGCCCGCGGCTTGTCCGAACCGTCGGCGGCAGCGATCCAGACCTTGGTCGGCCGGAGGTCCTCTTCGTAAATCTCCTGGTTGAAGCCCTTGTCCCGGTACTCCTGCTGCTCTTTCGAGAGCGGCTCGGAGGCGAGAAACGCCACCTGCTTGCCGTCGTGGCTGAAGGCCACGCCGCGGAGGTCGGCGTCGTGGGCGATCACCCGGCGGGCCTCGCCGCCGTCGATGGGCAGGAGGTACAGGGCGCGGTGCTCATCATCGCCGCGCTTGGCCGCAAGGGCGATTGCCCGACCGTCAGGCGTCCACGTGAGGCCGCCGACGTTTACCTTGCCGGTGACGAACGGACGCGACTTGCCCGCGGCGCTGACGACGTGCAGCTCGACCCAGGCCGGGCCGTTTTCCTCCGTAAGCGGATGCCGCGGCACGACCAGGGTGTAGGCCACGTGCTTTCCGTCGGGCGCGAGGGCGGCGGAGGCGACGGCCTTCAGTTTGGCCACGTGCCGCGGCGCGAACAGTTCGTCGCCGGCCGAGGCCCGCCCGGCGGCCAACAGCAAGACCGCCAACAGCAGGGCAGCCGTCGTGCAAACACCTCTTGGCGAAATTGATCGGCAATGCGTGCGAGGGTGGTGCTGATCGCGTTGGATCATGGCGTGGGAACTCCTGGTCGTGTTTGATGTTGCACCCTGCCTAGTTTGGCGGCCGACGGCACGTCGGCGACAACGTCGCCCGTTGCCGCGCCGACGTGCCGTCGGCGGCTAAACGGGTAGGATGTTGCGAGCGCCGGAGGTCGTTTCATTACGCTTCCTGAGTCTTCTTCGGTAGTATACATCACCCCAAGCCCGCTTCCAACGAATCTGTAGTTGCGGCCGGGGCCAAACTTCGAACATCTGCCTACAATTCCCGGGCCTGCTCCAACCGGCTATGCTCAAGGAACGTCAAGACCTGTACGACCGTGGCACGTACACAAACTCAGGGGCGCTTGACAAGACAGCAGACTGAATTCTGAGGTTTGGCCCCGTATCTCAGAAGTGGAACATGAGCCAGTTTGAGCCGCTGCCGCTGATCTTCCTTGATATTACACTTAGCCGAACGCTATTGCGGCTAGGCGCGGAGCACGTCGAGCGGCCGGAACTTCTCGCCCAGGGTGCTTTGGCTGTCGAAGCCCAGCCAGCGGTCCAGCACCGTGGCATAGACCCGGCGGAAGTCGGTGTGGAACTTCTGGCCGCCGTTTTCCAGGTCGGTGAGGTTGGGGTGCTCGCCGATCAGGCCTCCTTTGAGCTTGCCTCCGGCGAGGAACAGCGGTGCGGCCGAGCCGTGACCGGTACCGCGGCGGCCGTTCTCCTTGACGGTGCGACCGAACTCCGAGAAGGTCATCAGCAGCACCCGGTCCAGCAGCTTGTCCCGCTTCAGGTGGTGGACGAAGGCGGCCACGGATTCGGACAGTTGGTGCAACAGCGCACAATGGTTGCCGAGTTGGTTGGCGTGGTTGTCGAAGCCGCCCGGCTCGGCACCGCCCAGCTCGGTGTAGTAGATCCGGACACCCAGTTCGGCGCGGATCAACTGGGCGATGATGTTCAGCATTCGGGCAAGCTGGAAGGGTGGATATTGGGCAGGTCCGGCCGAGTCTTGAGCCCGGGCGACCGCCTCCACGCGCTTGCTGCCGGCGTAGGCTTCCAGGCTGCTGCGGCGCAAGAACTCCAGCGTCGCGTCCTTATCACTGGCCCGGGGAAGCCGGGCCAACTCGGCCAGGCGCCGCTGATGGGCCTGGCCGGCTGCGGGGCCGCCCAGGGTGTGGAGTGTGCACTGTTTGAGCGACCGGACGGCGGGGACCACCACCTTCTCGGCGTTCAGCGCCAGCGGCCGGGGGATCTGCCCGACGAACACGGCCGGCACGTTGGCCTGGTCCGGGTCACAGGCGTGGTCGACCGCCCGGCCCAGCCAGCCGGTCTGGCAGTTGGTCTGATGGGGCCTGCCCGTCTGCCAGTCCCGCATGGCGGCGGCGTGGTCGCCGCTGGGATTGGGGTATCCCACGCCCTGGAGGATGCTGAGATGTCCCTCTTTGTAGAGTTCCGCGAACGCGTTCATCTGCGGGTGGAAGCCGAGCAGCGAGTCGATCTTGTGGACCTTGCCGGCCGGCAGCCGCAAGGTGGGACGGTTGCGGGCATACTCATCGTCCTGGTAGGGGACCACGGTGTTCAGGCCGTCGTTGCCGCCGGCAAGCTGAAGGACCACCAGGATGGTTTCGCCGGCGCCGCGCCGCGGCGCCGCGGCCCGTGCCGAGCAGCTCAACCAGGTCGGCAGGGCGGGGCCCAGCGACATCAGGGCCGAGGCACCCAGCGAGGCCTTCAAGAAATCGCGTCGTGTGTGTGACATGTTTCTCTCCCGAAGAAATCAGCAAAAAACGGCCCGCACAGGCGGCCCTCCGAGACTAATTGGAGTGTGGTACATTACTTCTTTGGCGAAGCGGTCATCGTCCACGCCATTCGCACCAGGCACAACGCGCCTGCAATCGCACTGGACACGACTGCCAGCAGATACTCCTGCTGGTTAAGGTGCCAGTTGGAGCCGGCGAGTTGCCGATGGGTTTCCGTGATCGGAAACGGGGTCCAGATCATGCCTTGAAAGGCCAGCGCCACCAGCACACTTACGAACATCAGAAGGACCAAGAGCTTCCTGGTCCCGACCCCAAGATTCAAGGTAAGCGACGTTCCCACCAGCAGCGCGGCCACGGCCAAGGCGATACCGCTTCGTGCGGCGTACCACGTCTGAAAGTCGAGCGCTGAGGGGCCTTCGCCGAGGGGTTCTTCTGCTGCGTCTCTTGCAGCGTCCTTTCCCGCGTCGACATCGGAGTCATTTGCTGCGTCGCCATCGGTGGCATCCGCCGAGGCGCTTTCGACGACGGTTTTTTCTTTTATCTCGAACCACGGCAAGAAATGGCCCACACCCGCAACGGCCAAAGCCACCAAGATGAGGATGTCGGTGATCACGTCGAGAAATCGTCTGACGATCATGACTGTCACCTCCGGGATTGACGGGTGTTGTCCGGTTCTTGTCGAAGACTTCAGGCCAACTGGAACTCGGGCAGAGTGACTACGGTATGTGCAAATCGGCGGAGCCGCCGTGAAGGATCGGCGGCGGCTGGCGAAAGAGATTCGAGCAAGGTCTGGCTGGCGTCGGCTTCAAGGTCGCCCTGCAAGAACAGATCGAGCAGGAACCGGCCGGCGGACTCGGGCGTCGAGTAGCCGTGTCTGTTGGCGACCGGCAGGGGATTGAGCTTGTCGCCGTAGGGCTCCTTCGAGCCGGAGAGCAGGGCGAGGGCCAGGTTGCTGCGGCCGATGAGCGTGGAGCGGTTGATCCAGTGGCGTCCGCCCGGCCAGCCTTTGACGGTGGGTGGATGGTAGAGGTTTTGGCCCAGGGCGGCCAGGTCTTGGCCCAGTTGCGTGGTCGAGACGGCTCCCTCCAGGCCCTTGACAACGCCCAGGGCGAACTCCACCGGGCCCTTGATCCGCCGGCGATAGGCGGCCGGCGAGAAGAACAGGTTGGAGCGGAGCATGGTCTCCACCAGCTTGGATACGTCGTAGCCCCGGGCGAAGGACTCGGCCAGAGGCGCGATCAGCGCGTCGGTGGGCCGGTCGGTCTCGGAGATCAGCCAGCGGTAGAGTTTTCGGACCAGCAGCCGTGACGTGGCCGGCTGGGCAAGCACGATCCGCACCACGTCCTCGCCCTTGAAGTTGCCCTCCCGGCCGAGGACCTTCTTGAGGTCCGAGTCGTACTCGCGGGGGATGTAGCGGAGCCGGCCCCGCAGCACGAACCAGCCGGTAAAGGCCCGGGCGGCCTCGCGGACGTCCTGCTCCCGGTAGTGTCCCGGGCCCAGGCTGAAGCGTTCCATCAGTGCCCTGGCGTAGTTTTGGTTGGGCTGGGCCTTGCGATTGGCCTGGCAGTCGAGCCCCAGCAGGATGGCCGGGTCGCGGGAGACGGCCTCGAGCAGCGTCCCGAAGTCTCCCAGGGCGTGGCTGCGGAGCAGTTCCACGTGGCGGTGCATCAACAGGGCGTTTTTCACGTTCACGTTGCTGGTGGCGAAATGGTCGTGCCAGAAGAGGGTCATCTTCTCCAGCAACGGATGGGGGGTGTGGATCATCCGGCGCAACCACCACGCCCGCAAGGCGTCGGCCGAACCGGTGGCCGCCTCGTACGCGTCGTAGGTCTGGTTGAAGGCGGCCGCATCGGCCCCGGGGCGAAGCAGCTTTTCGACGGCCCGTTGCGGCCCGTCCGACAATCCCTGCTGGAGTTGGTCCCAGCCGGCCCCGAAGGCCGCGCGTCGATACAAATGCCCCACCCGGCGGAGGTCCCAAGGCCGCCGGCCGTCGGGCTGGTAGGGTGCCCAGGCCCAGTCGGGGTCAGCCGGCTTGTGGGCGGCTGCCGGCGAAGACTGTGGCGTTCGGCTTTCGGCCAACATCAACGGCCCCCTTTCGCTCAACGTTCTCTTTGCAGGACTTGCAGAGGAATGACTTCCCGTTTTCTGCGTATGTTGACAGCCCCGCCCTTCAAGGGCGGGGTTCCTGGAAGGTTCCCACGTCGAACCCCGCCCTTCCGGGCGGGGCTGTTTTCCAAAGGTGCGACGTTCTCTCTTGAGGACCCGTTCGTCAGGGTAGGTTCAGCTTCAGCTCCAGGGTTGCCTGGGGCCGACCGCTGCGGGTTGCGACGTCGAGCTTTGCCCGGCCCAGGTGCCTGACAATGGTGATCAGCAGGTCCATCTGGGTCTCGGCCTGCTCCTTGGTGCTGCCCTCATCGAGCATGTTTTTTCGGACCAGGTTCTGGCGGTTGGCGTCCAGGATGGAAGCCAACTGCACGGCGTTGACCTCTAACAGGCTGTGGGCCTGGGCCAGCGGCTTGACGGTGCCGGCGATTTCCTTCTTCAGGGCATCGATCAGGTCCCTGGCCAGGGCCTCGGTGGAGCTGAGGATCAGGTAGTCGCCCGGCATGGCCAGGGAGGGCCGGAAGTTGAAGCGCGACTCGATCTGCTGCCGGTCTCCCTCTTTGGGCGCTCTAAAGTAGGCCGCGGTGAACTTGGTGTCGCCCTGGAACAGCCGGTCGATGATCAAGCCGGGCTCGGCCTGCTGGCCGCGGGTGAAGTTGGTCAGGCCGATGGCCTTCTGCCAGGCCTCCTCGACGACCTCGCCGAACTGCTTTGGGTTCCGCAGCCGGAAGATCGCCGCAAAGGCGGGAAACTGGACCCCCGGCGTCCCAATCGCCGGATCGTACTCCTGCTCGGCCACCACCACTCGGACTTCCGGCTCGGTCTCGCCCAACACCTCCTCGGTCAAGTCCATGCCGCTGAAGAAGATCCCCATCATGTTCTCGAAGAAGATCAGCCCGGAGGTCCGCTCCGGGAACAGCTCGTCCTTGGCGGCGTAGAATGCGTGGAGGTCGCGGTAAAAGCTCGCCCCGGCGATCTGGCGCGGGACCGACAGGTTCGGGAGGACACCCTTGTCGGGCCGGCTGGGCAGCGCGAAGGCGGCCGGCCCCGACGGATCGACAGTTTTGCCGTCCACCGCGGCGTGCAGCGCCAGCGTCTTTCCCTCGACCTTCAGCCCCAGGGCCAGCCAGCTCGATTCCCGCAAGGATTGCGTGATTCCGGTAAACAGCAAGGCCGTCAACGGGTTCGAGCTCTGCCCGAGGGCCTCGTTGAAGGGCGGAACCTGCTTGAGCACGGCCATGTTCACGAACGCGGTGGCGCAGGCGCCGGAGCCGGCTGCTTTCTTGGCGGTCCGGTAGGCCGGCACGGAGGCCAGACTCTTGCCGCCGTCCTTGGCGCGGAGGTCCAGGGCGGCCTTGAGTGCTTCGGGCTTGTTGGACAACAGCAGCCGGCTGCCCAGGATGGCATGGGCCTCGCCCCCGCCGAAGGTCCATCCGGTCACGCCCCGGTACTTCGTCGAAACCACCCGACCCGGCTGGCCTTGTTTTTCGGCCTCGTTCTTGGCGAAGCCGAGGAGGATCTCGTGCAGTTGCCCGAGCATCTCGCCGTCTTCGGCGTCGATAATCAGCAGGACGGTGTCGTTCGGGCTGACGGCCAAGGCGGCGCCGCCACCGGCGAGCTTGCGCAGCCCCGTCCTCCAGTCGGTGCCCAGCGTGGTCTCCAGATACCTGACGACCCCCAGGAACTCATTGAACCCGGGCTGGGACGCCGCCCTCTGATAGGCCGGCAGCGAGGTGACCGCCTCGGCCGTCTTGGGGTCGAGGACCACATCCAGCAGGGCCTTGGGCTGGGAGACCTCGACAACCAGGAGCGCATCCTGGGAGATCCATTTGGCCGGAGGCAACCCGTCGGCCGCCGCCACGGTTTGCGCGATCAGGGCCGGCAGCACCAGGCCCAGTGCCATGAACAGCTTCCGAAACATGAGATTCCTCCTTTGGCGACAAGGCAGATGATCGGTCTGAGGGGATGCTCGCACACTGGACTTCACGAGTCTCGAAGGCTCTTCCGGGACGTCCGCGGTCGGCATTCAGCCAACCCGTCTACAACCTCGTTACGACGCTCTGCGTCGTAACG
>CAZUAM010000257.1:0-9489 GCA_964618095.1 uncultured Planctomycetaceae bacterium
AATACTGAACTCCAGCGGCGTCCGTACGTAAATGGTTGTTAGCAGCATGATCACGGCGATCGTGATGTTGGCCGCCAACAACAGGTCCATCAACGGGGAGGGAAGCGGGACAATGATCACCAGGATGCTGGCGATGATGCCCACCGGTAAGATTAGATCCTGGATGCGGGCCAAGTAGCCCACCGCGGCTGCGCGCGGCGCAACACCAGAAGCCATCCGTTCCTCCGGACCCGTCAGCAGTTCAAAGAGATGTGTTTAAGGTAGAAGAAGAGGGGCGGAAGGTACTAGAAAACGGCGGGAGCGTCCAGGTCGGTTTGAAGCGTAAGCGTGGGGGAGTAGCTGGCTGCAAAAGGCGCATCGTGCACCGGGTCGGCGGGGGTGGTAAAATACATAGCTTTCGGTGGCTAGCGACCCTGCATCGGGAAGACACTGAAGAGGCGGCTGCAACTGGCCGACGGGATTCTCCGGGCACCTTGCCCTCTCATGGCCAAATCTGCTAACATAATCTTCCAGCATGCGGCGCCTGGTTAGCTTGGGAAGCATGGTCAAATTGGGCATGCGAGGAAGCAGCTTGACGCCGCTGCCCACTGTGATGGGATAATCGCTAGATCCGTTGGACAACAGATCGAGGAGTAGCGATGGGGACTGTCCCGGACGGCAAACCCGTGGAACAGAATTCGGGATCGAAAGACCGGTTTTGGATGCCACGGTTCTGGGACGGGATGAACCTCACGGGCTGGTTCCTGCTGCTGGGCCGTAACCGTTTCGCAGTGGGGCTGGCCTGCATCCCCATGGCGCTGATCATCACCTTTTCGAGCCTGGTGAACTCCTTACTTTGGGCCCTCCAGGCGATCCTCTTCGGTCGAAAGATCGCGCGGACCGAGATCAAGCAGGACCCGATCTTTGTGATCGGTCATTGGCGGACCGGGACGACCTTGGTGCACGAGCTGATGGCGTTGGACCCGCGGCACACGTATCCGGACACGTACGCCTGCTTCGCTCCCAACCATTTCCTCGTTTCGGCTTGGCTGGTGAGACCGTGCATGGCTTTTCTGTTACCGGCCCGCCGACCGATGGACAACATGGAGGCGGGCTGGGATCATCCGCAGGAAGAGGAGTTCGCTTTGTGCAACATGGGCGTTCGCTCGCCCTATCTGACGCTGGCCTTTCCCAACCGGCCTTCGCAGAACCGGGAGTATCTGGACCTGGAGGGGGTGGCGCCCCAGGCGCTGGCTCGCTGGAAGCGGGCGCTGGTCTGGTTCCTGAAGTGTCTTACGGTCCGCAGTCCCAAGCGGATCGTGCTGAAATCTCCCCCGCATACCTGCCGCATCAAGGTGCTGCTGGAGCTTTTCCCCAACGCCCGGTTCATCCATCTGGTACGCGATCCGCACGTCGTCTTTCCCTCGACGATCCACTTGTGGAAACGCCTGTGCCGCGCCCACGGGCTGCAGATCCCCAAGTTCCGCTACCTGGAGGAACACGTCTTCGACACCCTGAACCGGATGTACGCGGCATTCCATCGGGATCGGGCGTTGATCGCCGACTCGCGGATCTGTGAGGTTCGCTACGAAGACTTGATCCGGGACCCGATTGAACAGATACGGATGGTCTACGATCGCCTGGAATTGGGCGAGTTCGACAAGGTTCTGCCTGCCCTGCAAGAGTACGTGGACCGCCACGCCGGCTACCAGACCAACCGCTACGAACTCACGGAAGAGACCCGGGCCGAGATCAACCGCCGCTGGGAACCCTATCTCCAGCAGTACGGCTACAGTACCGAGCCGGCCGAGGTCGGAGCAACGTCGGTTATTTCGGTTTCGCTTCGCCGCCAATCGTGATGACTTTGGGCGCGGGGATTGCTTGGCGGGCCATCTTGAGTCTGGCCAGTTCGGCGGCCGCAGCTTCTTCTTCCGCGAAGGCGCTGTCCAGCGCTCGGCGGGTCCGCTGGTACTTGATCACCAACGAGCTGACCGGGCTGTATGCAAACTCTTTAAGTTCTTCGAGCGCTTCTTCGGTTTCCTCGAGGCGGGCCGCGGCGGTGGTGATGGCGATCTGGGTATCGACGAGCTGCTCGTTGAGCCGGCCCAGTTGTTGGCCGCCCGCCTCGTTGACCAGCAGGCGGCGGCGGTCGGCCAGGTCGGCCCGTGCCTGGGCAACCGCCACCTCCGCTTTCGAGACTTCAGCCTGTGTGACCAGGCCTTTTTGGAAGAGCGTCCGCGTACGGGCCAATTCCTGCTCCTTCAAGTTCACGACTTGCGCCAGTTGCTCCAAGACAATTCGTTGGTCCTTCTGCGCGGCGTCCACCTTGAGTTTCGTCTCGGCGATCTGCTCGATGACCGCCTCCCGCTGTGCCCGCAGCCCGGCAAGCTCGGCACGCAGGGCCAGACGATCGCGCCGGACCGAAGCGAACAGTTGGGTGTCCTGCGGTTGGAGGGATTCGCCGGTTCGCGCGGCCATCTCGCGGAGCTGGTGTAGCTCCTGCGTGACTCCATCCATCTGCTCCTCGGCCCGAAGCTGCCGGACCTCGGCGAGTGACATCTTGTGGTTGAAGGGATCCATACTGAGCTTGTGAATCTCCAGCAGGGCCTCTTGGAGGCGTTTTTGAGCCAAGGCCAGGATCTTGGTTGCGTCGCCCCGCCCACTCACCGTGAGGATCCCCAGCGTGTGGCCCTCGGGAGATACCGAGAGGTGATTGAAGAACACGTGATAGTTCCAGAATTCTCCCCGTTCGCCGGCCCGCTGGGACCAGGACGTGATCAACGAGCTGATGACAACGTCGGCAGGCATGCGGAACTCCGGGTCGTCGCTGCGGAGTTGGCCCCGAAGCCTCAAGGGGTTGCCGACGATCATTATGAGGGCCTTGGCCTCCTGCCGATCACGAGCCTCCTGTCCTTCTTCCGGCTCCCCGCCCCCTTGAGCCGCGGGCGGCCGATCATCGGACGGCTTCTGGGCAACCGCCGGCTTTGAGGAAGGTCCCGTAGCAAGGGCCAGAACAAACAACAGAATCACGCCAGTCACGATAGAACGACGCATCACAGATCTCCTTTCTCAATCTTGAGTTGGCTCAGTTTTTTCTCCGCAGTCCGGGCTGCGTTTGTGCCCGGGAAGTGTTCGACCACTCGACGATACTCCTCTGCCGGAAAATCATCCCGTGAGGAAAGCGACCGCTGTTCGGCGTGATCGACGAGCAAGAACGCCGTCTTTTCGATCTCAATCCGGGCAACTTCCAGCGGGTCCGGCTGGTCGAGATACTTCTGGAAGCGGGCAATCTGCCGGCGGGACCGTTGCCGGCGGGTCATTTCCTCAACGACTCGTTGTCGCCGTTGGGCCTCGGCAGCCAGTTCTGCGATCTCCGCCCGGAGTTGTTCAACATCATCTTCCGGGGAGGGGAGCCGGACGTCTTGAGATGGTTTTGTGCCATCGGCGATGGGGTTATTGGTGGTTCGCGTCGGGCCGACTGCGTGGTAAACCATCCACGTGGAGGCCCCGAGCAGCACGGCCGCGGCCAACAAGCCGCCAAGTACATTGCGCGTCCGGCGTCTTCGGGCGCGCAAGCGGCGAACGCAATCGGCCAGGTCGGGTCGAACGTTGGGAGGCGGCCCCTCGGACCGGCCGGCCGCTCGCAGCAGCTCTTTCAGTGACGCATCGTCCATCTTCATTCTTCCCCCGATCGGACCGAGAGCATTTCTCGGAGCTTTTGGCGCGCCCGCGTGAGTCGGACTTCCACAGTGTTTACGGAGATCCCCAGGACCTTGCCGATCTCGGGCACCGGCAATTCTTCGAAGTAGCGAAGCACGATCGGCTCGCGATACCTGGCCGACAATCGGCGGACCGCCCGGCGAAGCTCTTCATGAATTTCGGCGGATTCCGCCGGCCGGTCCTGCTCAGAGGGGACTGTTGGCGTTTTGGCGATCCGGAACAAGCTCCGCGGCCGCAGCAGACTCCGGCGGCGGTGCGAGCGGCACTTGTTCAAAGCAATCGTCGTGAGCCAGGTGGACAACTTGCTCTCTCCACGAAACCGCTCCAGGTTCTCAAACACGGCAAGGAACACTTCCTGCACCACGTCCTGGACCTCGTCGGGCTTGCCCAGCAGCCGGAACACCAGGCGCGCGATCCGTTGTTGGTGGGCCGCCACGATCTGGTCGAAGGCGGCCGAATCGCCGGCCTGAAAGCGCGCAGCCAAATCCCCGTCGTCGTGCCGCTCTGCTCGGATTGGTCCCGACGCTGTCAAACTGGCGGTCTTCTCCATGTCTGCATATTAGACGCTCGCGGCGACGGAGACTTACAGGAATCGGAGAGAAAACGGAACAAACGCGCCGGGGAACCCCCTTCCCGGGTGGGGCGAGTCATCTTCCGGCAAGGCTGCAAGGCGTGGCGGAGGCACGACCCCTGATCCCGCTGATTGCACTGCGCATCGTGCCACCAGAGGGGGTACCGTCTGGACTGTTCGCCGGATCGGTGGATCGGCGAATTTGACCCAGGCGGTACCCTCGACTAACATGGCACCTGTTGAGTGTTGAACCGTCGAGTCATACGCAACAATGAGAAGTCACGCAGTCGTCGCCTGGTGCACAAGCGGAATGATCCACTTGATCACGCTTGGGGTGCTGGCGTGGGCGCCCGCGACGAGTCAAATGGTCCAAATATGGGCCCGGACGGGCGGGATCGCGCTCGAATCGGCCTTTGTGGCTGACGAGGGTCGTCGAGAACAGTCGGATTGCTCCCTTCACACTCCCGAGCTTGCCAAGGGGCAACACGACCCGGGTCCGGAAGAGGCGATCTTTCGGTACCCCCCGCGCCGACACTGCCGAAAGTGCGGCGAATTGCCGTTGGTGCCCCAACCACTTATGGCCCCTGTGCCCGTAGAAGGGGGCGACAACGCGCCGGCGTTTGTCCCGGCCGAAGTGCGGCCGCGCGACCCATCCCCAGCCCGGCTGGCTGGCTCGCCCGCCCCGAACCGGTCCGTTCCAAGATCGCGTGTGCCGCAGGAGCTACTGGAAGCGTCGACAGCCGATGCGGGCGGAGCGGCCGTCGACCGACTTCCCAGGAAACTTCAGGCCAATCCGGCTCCTCCCTATCCCCCCGATGCCTACGCACGTCGGCAGGAAGGGCGGGTGCTGCTTGAAGTGCAGGTCAACCGGCGCGGCCTGGTTGACGGGATTTCAGTTTCGCAGTCGAGTGGTGTGGCATCTCTGGACGAGGCTGCCTTGAAGACCGTGCGCGGTTGGCGATTTGAACCGGCACGCCGTGCGGGCAAGCCCGTCTCCGCGGTGGTGATCGTCCCCGTCCGGTTTGTGATTCGGCGAGGGCAGTAGTCAAAGGCCGCCGAGCGCTCAACGGCTCCTCACGTTAAGCTGGGAAAAGCTTGACGGTTCTACGGGGCCGGCCGAAGCCATCCCATTTTTGGAGGATCGTACGCGGAAAATCGAGAGAACCGTTTTCATCGTCACATCCGATACCATCCCTATACGTGGAACAGTCTCAGACGCCCGAACTCGGAGGTGCAGACCGATGCGAACGATGGTGATTTGGCTCTTGGCGGCCGGTTCTCTCACTCTGCTCTGGGGCTTCAGCGGCGGAAATGCATCGGGGGCTGAAGAGGCGGATCGGCCAACCACGCCCGTCTTGCCGGAAACGGTGGTCGTGGGCGTCGAGCCGGCGTTCAACCCGGTGGTGGGTGCCGGCGCCACGTTCGGTAGTTTCAAGGCTGCCTTTGACGCACCCGGCTCCGGGGCTTACCTGGATAGCAGCGCAATCAACACGCAGTCATACGACAACGTCGAGCGGGTGTTGCAGCAGGTGCCGGGCGTATACGTCCGGACGGAAAACGGCTACGGCCATTTCCCCAGCATCAGCTTACGGGGCGTCGAGACCACCCGCAGCGGCAAGCTCACGATCATGGAAGACGGCGTGCTGACCGGCCCGGCCCCTTACTCCGCATCGGCTGCCTACTACTTTCCGAACGTGGGTCGCATGGACGCGGTCGAGGTGATCAAGGGGCACAGCCAGATCATGTTCGGTCCGCACACCGTCGCCGGGGCGATCAACTTCATCTCCACCCCGATTCCCGAAAAAGGCACGGCCTACTTTCGCGGGTTGTACGGCACCTACGACGAATACCGGATGCACGCCTGGGTCGGGAACACCGTGCAAACGAGCTGGGGGCGGGTCGGTTTCCTGGTGGAAGGTTACCTTCGCGAGACCGACGGGTTCAAAGAGTTCAGCCTTGCGCCCGGTTTTGCGTCATCCAATCCGTTTTCCTCCGTCGGCGCAACGCGGAACACCGGATTCACCGACGGGGATACCATGTTGAAGGTCTTCTGGGAGCCGAATACCTGTACTTACCAACGCTGGGAGGCGAAGGTCGGTTATACGGACTCCGACCGCAACGAGACGTATCTCGGCCTCTCGGAAGCCAACTTCCTCGCCGATCCCTTCCAGCGTTACCCCGCTTCGCAGTTCGACAATTGGATGGCCGAGCAGGTCCGCACACATCTCCGCTGGACGATCGGCAATCCGGAGTGGGATTGGCTGTCGCTGACCAACACCGTCTACTACAGCCACTTTCACCGCAACTGGTACAAGTTGCAGGATCTCCGCAACATCGACACCGACGCGGACGGCCTGGGCGACGGGGTCAACATGAGCCTCGGTGCCGCCTTGGCCGATCCCGCAGGGGTAGAAGTCCTCCGCGGCGAGCGGGTGGGAGACTGGCGGGTACGGGCCAACAACCGCAACTATGATCTGTACGGCTACGACGCGGTGGCCAGCATGCCCTTCGAGACCCGACGCGCCAGGCACGACGTCAAGGCGGGGTTTCGTTATCATTGCGACCAGATTCATCCCTTTCAGCACGAGGATCGCTTTACGATTAACGACGTCGGATTCATCACGGATGCGGACTTCGGCGATCCGGGATCTCACCGCAACCGCGAACAGGAGACGCACGCCGTGGCCTTTTACCTCCAGGACGCCCTCTCATTCGGGCCCTGGGTCGTGACTCCCGGGATTCGGATGGAGCATATCAAGCTGAGCACCATCGACTTCAACGGCTCCAACACGATCTTCAAAGACAACCTCGACGTGGTCGCGGGAGGAGTGGGTTTGACCTATGATTTCACCGACAACCTGAAGCTGCTGGGCGGTTTCCACCGCGGTTTTTCGCCACCCAGCCCCCGCGCTGCCACCGGCCAAGGAACCGGTGGCGCCCGGCTGGAAGAGGAAGAAGCCTTGGCCTCGGAGTTCGGTTTCCGCTACCTGAACCGCCGGCGGGCGTTCGGCACGCAACTGATTGCCTTCTACACGCACTTCAATGACCTCATCGTGACGGACATTATGGCGGTGGGCGGAGGCACGGGCAACCAGGAAAGCATCGGTGAGGTCTTCTCCGAAGGAGTGGAGTTCTCCATCCAGTACGATCCGGGAGTGGATCGAGCCTGGACATTCAGCAACCCGTGGTCTCTGGCCGCCACCTACACCAACGCCAGGTTGTTGAACGACGTCGCCTCTGCGAATCCCGAGTCGTACTTCGCGGGCGCCCGAAGAGGCAACCGCGTGCCCTACATCCCCGAATGGACGTTCACCTTGGGCACGGGGGTCCATTTCCGCGTGATCGGTATCGACATCACCGGCATCTATACGGACGAGACCTTCACCTCTGCAAGCAACCTGACGACGCCGCTGGATCCCGACGGCAATCCCGATGCGCGAGTCGGTAAAACGGACGATTACTTCATTTGGGATTGGTCGGGGTATGTCCGTCTTAGTAAGAACGTCAAGCTCTTCGGCGGCATGCAAAACACGTTTGACCTGCGCTACCTCGCCTCACGTCATCCGTACGGCCCGCGCCCAGGTGCTCCTCTCTTCGGGTACATGGGACTGGAAGCGGTTTTCTGAGACCGCATCACCCTGCTGGACCGTCCACCGATCCCCGCCGCCCACCGGCGCACGTCTCAGCCGGCCTTGCCACTGTTTCGAGGGTGTCGCAGCGACCTTCCCGGCCAAGTTGCAGACGATTGGACATCCCGCGCCGGGCAGTCCCGAAGGATCTCGGCACTGAATCAGGAGTGTCCAGAGCCTGCTCCACCGCAGTCTTACCGGACTGTCTCTAGTCCTTGATCAAGCGTGACGTTCACGTGGAAAATATGAGAGAACTCGAACCGCCTGTTTTCCCGAAGTTTTGCAAACCACCGCCGACTTTTTGCACGGCACGGCGTTTTCGACGGCGCGCAAAAAGTCAGCGAACGCCCATATCCCCGGGATTTCCCAGCCTGTTGTTAACGGCAAAATGGCACAGGTCGAGCTTAGATGCGAGGGGCCACTAGGCCGCGGCGGCCGGTGGGCTGGGAATCGTTTTGCCCTGGAGCTGGTAGACGTAGGCCAGGACCTCGGCCACGGCCGCGTACTTGTCTTCGGGGATGGGCTGGTTGATCTCGACCTCGCGATAGAGGGCCTGGGCCAGGGGCTTCTTTTCCACGATGGGGATGCCTTGCTCCAGGGCCAGCCGGCGGATCCGCTGGGCTAGCACGCCCGCCCCTTTGGCCACCACGATCGGGGCGGCCATCGTCTCCGGCTCGTACTGGATGGCGACCGCCAGCTCGGTGGGGTTGGTAATCACCACGTCGGCCTTGGGCACTGCCTCGGAGAGGCGCGTAAGCGCCAGTTGGCGCTGCACCTGGCGCCGCCGGGCGATGACCTCCGGATTGCCCTCCAGGTTCTTCATTTCCTCCCGCACCTCGCGCGGCGTCATCTTGATGTCCTGCTCGTACTTCCAGCGTTGGAAGGCGTAGTCCAGCAAGGCCAGGATCAGCAAGGCCAGGCCGATCTTGGCGGCGGTCCAGAAGAGGATCTGGAGCATGTAGTGGGCGATTTCGGGCACGGCCATCCCGGTCAGGCCGAGGATCGTGTCGCGCTCCTGGTAGAGACTCACGAAGGCCACCGTCGCGATCACCAGGATCTTGAAGATGCTAAACGCCAGCCGGACCGCGTTGCTCAGCGAGAAGAGTCGGCGAATTCCCCGGATGGGATCCAGCCGGGTGATGTCGGGGGCCAGCTTCTCCGGCAGAAACAAGAACCCGACCTGGAGCAGGTTGACTCCCACGGCCCCCAGCAGCAGTATTGCGAAGATCGGCAGCACGGTTCGGGCCAGGCCGGATAACGTCCAGTTCCACTCGGTCACCGCCAAGTCCAGATCGGCCGAAAGCCAGGCGTCGCCGCCGAGCTGGCGCCGGGTATAGCCGCCCAGGAAGTCGATCAGCCCGCCACCGAGCATCATCAGACAGACCAGGCCCAGAATCAGCAGCGCCGCCGAGCCGAGGTCCTGGCTCTTGGCGACCTGTCCCTGCTCGCGGGCCTGTTGCCGGCGATGCGGCGTCGGTTCCTGGGATTTTTCGGCGTCCTGTTCGGGCATGGGCGGAAGTGGTGATTAGGGATTGGGGATTGGGGATTGGGGATTTGGGATTGGGGATTTGGGATTTGGGATTGGGGATT